>CAYYHT010000275.1:0-9360 GCA_964471355.1 uncultured Enterobacteriaceae bacterium | reverse complement strand
TGAATAGCTCCGGCCATCTCGATCCGCTGCTGGGCATCGAGGACGGCATGAAGCCCATGGATTTGTACGATGTGGCGGTGCTGGGCGGAGGGCCAGCTGGCTTCACCGCCGCCATCTATGCGGCACGCAAAAACCTCAAGGTCGCGCTGATCGCCATGGATGTGGGAGGCCAGCTGGGCACGACCCGGGACGTCATGAACTACCCGGGCTTCCAGCTGATCTCGGGACCCGAGCTCGCCGAGCGCTTTGCCGCACATGCGGTTGAGTACGGCATTGATCAGTTCATCGGCGAGAAGGTTACGGACATCGGCTTCCGCGGCCGCTGCAAGACGGTCGTGCTCGCGTCGGGGCGTGTGCTGCCGTCCAAGACGGTGATCATTGCGACGGGGGCCCACAAGCGAAAGCTCGGCATTCCTGGCGAGAAGCGGCTGGCCGGTCGGGGAGTGGTGTACTGCACCACGTGTGATGGCCCGCTGTTCAAGGGCAAGCGCATCGCCATCATTGGCGGCGGCAACTCAGGACTTGAGGGCGCGGTCGAGATGAGCACCATTGCCAGTGAAGTGACGCTCATCAGCAACCGTGGGTGGAGCGGAGACGACGTCATCCAGGACAAGGTCAGCTCGTCGCCAGTCAAGGTGCTCAAGTACCACCGACCGGTCGAGGTTCTGGGAGATGATGGCGTAGTCGGCTTGCTCGTCGAGGACCGCGAGTCCGGTGAGCACTCGCAGCTCGATGTGGACGGAGTGTTCGTCGAGATCGGGCACTACCCGAACAGCGAGTTCGCCGTGGACCTCGTCGAGACCAACGCGCGCGGCGAGATTGTGGTCGATTCCCACCAAAAGACCGGTGTTCAGGGTGTGTTTGCCGCCGGTGATGTGACCGCGGGACACGACAAGCAGATCGTCATCGCCGCAGGTGAGGGGGCCAAGGCTGCGCTGGGAGCGTTTGAGTTCCTGATGAAGCAGGTGTGAGCCGAGTCTGGGGCCTGCTAGGCGAACGAGCCGCCGGCCGCTGCCAACGACTCCGGTGGAGCGCGCTTGTACGCCAACATCAGTGGGGCCGCGCTCACAATGAGCGCCACGATGCCGATAGCCACGACGTCGATGAGGCCCCCCGAGGCGGCGGCGACCAATGCCGCCGCCAGGAGCGGAAAGCCACCCCAGCAACACAGCCAAGCGGCTCGCAGGCCGGGGTCGTCGAACACGCCGATGACGCGCGATATCGCTCCGATCAGAAAGCCCGCTGCTCCCACCAACGGTGCGACCCGGACCATGAGGAAGAACGCGAGCAATCCGTCGCTAGCACCCGTTCCAGATCCTAGTCCGACACCTACTCCACAGGCTTCGGCGGCTGGAGAGCACAGCAGGGCCAGCGGGACGAGTGCGCAGAGCAGACGGGACATCGGTACCTCACGAGACCCGTTGTAGGTCGCGGGGTTGAACATCCTTGGCTGCTCACATGAAACGTGGGTGACACGAACTCACGGCACTCAGGGCCAGGCGAAGTAGCCCGGCTGTCCGTCGTGGCCTGGGACGAAGATCCCCAGCACCATGAGCACCCCGGCGATCAGGCAGAGCACGCCGAGCCCCTGGTACACCAGCTTCACGCCGTTGGTCTGATCGCTCTCGGCCTCCAAGCCAAGCCGGGCTGATTGCTGCTCGGCTCGGGCGCCCGAGAAGAAGACAAGCACCACACCCAGCACCAACGCCATCGCGCCGACCATGCGCGGTGAGCCGTCGGTCTGTTCTGGGGCGGCGTGGACAATGGGCGTGAGGAGAGGAAGGAGCCAGTTCATGGCGGCATGATGCCATGCCGAATGCAGGTCCAATCACAAGGCTCCGAAGTCGCAGGTACAAGAGGAGCAAGGTGTGGGCTGCGAGCGAAATTTCGGCGCAGTGGCGCCCGGGTTCAGCGATGCGAGAGAAAACCACGAAGGCCCCCGCAACTAGGTTGCGAGGGCCTTTTGAATGGTACTCCCAAGGGGAATCACAAACAACGGTCAAACGCCGACAATTGCTGGGCACAACTCGCTAGATCCGGCTCCTGGGGCACAACTGGGGCACAACTCCGCGCGGGTGTTTCTGCTGGTGACTCGGGCCGGGGAAGTGGCCGGTTCGGGAGGGACGGAGGAGGATGCCGAGAATGCGGCGGTCGATGTGCTGCGTGGGCGGTGGAAGTCCGGGGAGGGGAGTCTGCTCAAGTGGCTGGGGGACCAGGTTGAGGGGTTGGAGTTGGTGGTGATCTCGGGTGGAAATAGCGAGGCGGTGGCGGCCTTGATGGCGCGGTTGAAGGTGAGCCACGAGCGCTCGTCACGGAATGCGAACAGAACGTGTAGAGGTCACGGAGAGTTGCTACCGCCTACGACCATCCATGTTGGGAAGTAGCCACTGTCGATCTGGACGGTCCAGCCTCGGTCGTAGCCTTTCGCCGCAAGCCCCAGGACCAGCCATGGAAGCAGTAAGTCGTGCTGGTGCGTGCGCTCGTCCTCGATGACATAGGCCGCATGGCCCGCAATCGCGTTGCCCACGGCGTCGGAGAAGGCATCCGCATCGTCTGACGCCAGGGCAATCAAGATGTCCAGAGGCGCGCCGTGAACTCGCTCGACCATCAGTGCCGGCACGAACCGCTCCAGGGCGTCGGGGTGGGTGAGCTCGCGGGCACGTCGAGCCTTGCCGAGCGTTGATGGGTCTTCGAGCTCGAATGCCGCAAGTGCCTCGGTCATGGGGCGCAGGTAGGCCTCCCGGTCCACGCCGGAAACGGAGGCGTTGGGGACAGCGAGGTCAATCGCGGCGAGCTGCGAAGCAACGCGTGTGTCTCGCACGAGCCATCCGAGAGCAAGAGCCCGCATCCACGCTGTCGGTGTCGCGAGACTGTTGGGTCCGATGCGCGGCACATTGACGGTCTGCCCGTCCACGACGATTGGCGCCACGCCCCCCTGTTCCTCGCTGACCTTGAACAGCGCGAGTCCCCACTGGGCGGCTTGCTGGATAAACCACGCCTCGTTCCCGAAATCCAGGGCGCTGGCTGCCCCAGCGCCGCATATTGACGCTTCAAAGGCGCCGTTGCACGAAAGCGGCCACGCAACGAGGTCCCCAGGGTTCGTTGCGTCTGCGCGATAGCGCAACATCTGGCGCTCGAACCGCCGGGGGTGTCCGTGGAGCTGAGGACGATGAACGGAGAGCAATTGAGACCTCATTTCTGATACTCCCGCACAACCGCGGTCCCCAGATTCCCGGAGTCATCCAGCTTCTGGCTGACTTCGATATAGGTGTACTTGTTGTCGGACACTGCCTTGTCGACAGCCGCCAATCTATCCATCAGGGCGTCGCCTTCAGCAAATCTTCCCGCCGCGTAGAGGTCATCGGCACGCTGCTCCATTCGCGGCTTTTCCGCTTTGTCCCAAAGGTCCTTCGCATAAATGTGGCTCCCTTGCTGCGCCCTTCCCTCCACGGTTTCGCGCGACGATGTATTCGTCGCCGAGCCGCCCTTCGCCTCGACGATGATGACCTCGGGCGGCGTCTTCCCCATGTCGATCCAGACCTGATCGAAGCTGTCCTTGCCGCTGCCGTGGATGATGCGCTCTGCGTTGGCGTGCGCTGACTTCATATGCTTGGTGGCTGCCTCGTCCCCCAGCATCTCCGACGCTTCGACCATCTTGCCGTGTGCAGCAGATGCCTTTTCGCTCTTCGCTTTGAGTTCCAGGTAGCGGGCTTCGTCCGTGGCGTTTCGCTCGCTCTTTCCGACGAGTCCCTCGAACTCGGTCGCCTCGACATCTGTGAGCGTGTTGTCCGCTTTGGCCTTCTTCGCGAGTTTGCGAGCGTCGACCACGTCATCGACGGTCTTGGTCTTCGCAAGATACCCGTTCGGCTTGGGCGACGAGTCAAGTGCATCCGGGCCGCTGAGTGCGTCGTCCGCAGCCTTGGCATCGCCTTTCTTGGCCTTGAACTTGGCTTCCGGGACGCTGCTGTCCGCCCACTTCAAATTCCCGTCGGCGTCAACTTGGAGCGGTGGCTTGCCCTTCGACACATCGTCGCGGACGACAATCGGGCTGCTGTTGGCATCAGTGGACATGTGGTAGTCCGACGCTAGCTTCTCGGGCAGCGGTGGGACCTTTGTGCCTGCATCGACCAGTGCCTTCACGTCTTCGTCCGCCATATCGCGGGCTGCTTGCTGTGAGGAAGACAGCTCCGGGGTCGGCGTGGTCTGCGATGGAGCGGGGTTGGTCTGCGCTGGCGCGGGCGTACTCCGGGCCGGAGCGGGCGTCGCCTGTCCGCGGGTGGGAACGGCTTGCCCCGACGCGGGCGCCGTTTGTGCAGGGGCAGGCCCCGCCAGCGTCGACGGTGGAGGCGCCAACTGATCGGCCTGCGAACCACCGGCTGCCGCCAGATCCGCTCCGCCGGCCATCGCACTGACACCCTCGCCAGCGGTGGCGAATCCGGCGCCCAAGATGCCACCGGTGCCCGCACCGAGCACGGCGCCTTCGACCATGGACGTGCTGTACCGCCCGATGACTTGCCACAACCCGCGCTTGTAGGTCTCGGCGTCGATTGCCGTCATGACGAGGTCGCCTGCCGCCCCTCCGACAGCTCCATCCACCGCGCCTTCGAGCGCTGCGGTGGCGATAGCCCGACCGGCGGAGGCCTCGACAGCCGCAGATCTAGCACCCTTGGCTAGGTGGCCTGCAAGCGGCTTGCCGGCAAGTCCGACCGCGCCGACCACGTTGGCGGCGAGGTGAGCGCCCACGACACCTGCAATGACCTCGACGGTGCCCGACGCAAACTGGCCGACCTGCACCTCTTCTCGGTCGTTGAAGTCACCGCCGATTTCTTCAGCGACCGTTACCTTGGCCACGCCTCCAAGCACGGCCGCGATGGAGATGAGTCCGGCGTTGCCAGCGAGCGCTGCGTACAGCGACCCGGCCGCCGCTGGTCCGACACCAGGTACGAATGCGAGTGCAACGCAGATGGACGCCGCCGCAATGCTGGACGCCATCTCGGCGACGTAGGCGTTGGCCTCGGCTTGTGCGCCGGCCTTGTCCCAGAACTGCTGGTCCAGCGCCACGAGCTGGGTGGCCTCGGCCAGCGTGACGCCGTCGGTGCCGCCGATCGCCGCCGCGTACGCCTCTTCGAAGATGGTGTGCGCGATCTCTAGCGTCTGGTCAGCCGTGGGGGTGTAGCCGCCGCCCTCGACGGCCATGCGGTCGAGCTGACGGAAGTGGAAGGTGTCGACCAGTGCTCGGCGACCCGGTTCGTCGTCCAGTCTCTCGATCGGCTGCTCGCCCATCATTGCGCGCGTGGCTTCGTCCTGTTCGCCCGCGTCGGACAGCTGCCCAATGGGCTCGGACAGCGCTTTGTAGCGCTTCATCGCCTCTCGGTCGTCATCACTCCACTCGGACTCGGGCGTTCCTCGTTTCTCGAGCAAATAGCCCAGCTGCACGGCGTCTCGGTCATGCTCGGCCATACCGGCGTAGGCGCCCTCCATCAGGTCGGAGTCGTCGGTGCCGCCGGCGGTCGTGTCCTCCAGCAGCCAATCGGTGGGCATGCTGCCGCCATTGATGAACGTGTCCAGCGCTTGAGCCCACTTCAAGTCCGGCACGCCCAGACCGAACGAAGGTGCGGTGAGCTTCGCCCGCAGCGGCCCGTCGTTCGCCAGCTGCTGGCGCTCCTCTTCAGTCATGCGTGCGATGCGCTTGAGGATGGCGCCGTGATCGGGACTCATCGCCGAGGCGAGTTGGTCCAGCTCCGCAGCCGCCACGGCGTAGGTGTCGCCTTCGCTCAGCTTGGAGACCGTGTCGGCCTGGAGGCCCCCCCACGCCGGATTGATGGCGCTGTCGACCTGCTCGTCCTCGATGAGCTTTTGGCGTGCTCCATCGTCCTGTACCGAGCCGAGTGCAGTCGTCATGGCGGTTTGGTCGTCGTTGAACACGCCCTCGGCGCCCAGGATCTGCTGCTTGGCTACAAGGTCTTCGTCGGCGCCACCCGCCGACAGCCCGGCGGCCATCTCGTCTCGGCTGACTTCGCTCGCCGCGAGCTGGAGGAAGCCGGTGTCCTTGGTCCCGTCGAGCAAGGCCTGAATCCCGCCGATCTCGTCCAGGCGTGTCTGGACCGTCTCGAGCTCCGCGTCGGTCAATCCGCCAGCCTTCTTTTGGTCCTCGAGTGCGCGCGCCTCGTCCAACAGCTGCGCGGCGCCAGCAAGCGCGGTCTGCACGCCCTCTTCGTCGGTGCCATCTCCGGTCGTCGCGAGCTGAAGACGCGCGAACACGGCCTCCGCTTCGGTCCCTGTGCACATGGTCTCGAGTTGGATCTCGAGCGCCGCGGGCAGGCCGTCCAATAGACGCTCCTTTTTCAATGCCTTCAGCGCCAGGGCGCGTTGAGCGATCGGCATCGCCAGAATCGCGTCATAGGTCCCCGATTGTCCGCCGAGCCACGGGTCCTGCTTCCAACGCGCGACGATGTTCTGCGGACCCTCGCCGTATACGCGATTGCGCAGCTCGAGTGCGTCGTCGGCATACAACTCAGACAGCCAGGTCTCGAGTTCCGCGTCTGTGGCCAGCTTGCGGAGCTCGCCGTCGCTTGCGGCACTCAGGAGCATGAACATGCCGTCTTCGTTGTCGTCGCCGATCCACTTTCCTCCTCGGCACGCCTCGAGCTGGGCCTTGAGGTCGGTCGTGTCGGAGATGGTCTCGGCGTACTTCATCGAGCCGCCATCTAGTGACGGTGCCACCGCTGGGTCGTCGGCCCAGCTCGCCGGTGCTTGGGCATAGCCACCGAGGTCGTCGCCACCGTCCTCGTCTCCGGCCGCGTCCTGCTGCCCCTCTTGGTCTTCGAGCGGACTGCTCCAGCTGGTGTCCTGTGCTGGCCCCGCGTCGAGTGCCTCGCCAAAGCACATCTGGCTGGCCTCTTCGAGCACAGGGTACTCTGGTCCGTCGGCCGCTTGGCCCTGGCCCTGGCCCATGTCCTGGCTGCTGTCGAAGTCCTGGTAGAGAGGTGCCGCGGGTTCGGCACGGCTGCGTTCCTGGAGAGGTTTCTTCTCCTCTTTCGCCGGGGGTTTGTACGCCTTGCCGCCAGTCTCGTCGGCCATGGGGGCTTCCTTTCGCCGTGTGAGGGACGCGGGCGTCCCTAGAATACCGCGTCCGCTCGGATCTAGCCAAACTGGGTCTGACCAATTGGTCTAGATTTCCGGCGGGTCCTTCATCCCCTCTTGGGTGGCGCGGCCAAGCGACCGTCTACACTCCCAGTTGCGCCGCCTCCACAGCCTTCAGCCGGTCGCCGAACGACACCTGCCGGTAGTGCTTCAACGCCACTGCAGGCGAGTGTCCCATCAACGATGCCGCCGTGCCGACATCAATGCCGGCCCGCGCCAGCCGGTCCACCGCCGCCCTTGGCAGGCCATTGGGAGTGAACGGCCTCACTCCTGCTGAGACGCAGGCTCGACGTAGCTCACGGCAGCAGAACTGCCCGGTCACAACGCTTCGCGTTGTCCCAAGCACTCGCGGCCCTTCCGAGGAGTCCCTCGCGTGGCACAGTTCGTCCAGCAGGCCGGCGCCAATCGGAATCTCTCGATTGCCAGTCTTTCCACTCACGCGAATCGACGACCGACCGAAGTCCACGTCCGCCCACATCAGGTCCGCGATCTCTCCGATGCGGGCACCCGTGCTCGCCAAAAGCAGCAAGCACAACCGAGGCCAACCCGTCATGTGACCCAGGACCGCGAGCACGTCCTCTCGGCACGGCGTGTGTTTCGGCATCACCGTCCGCTCTGGCACACCGAGCTCTTTGAGACCCGGCAGAACTCGACTCGGGCAGAGTTCTCGTGCCTGTCCCCAGCGCCAAGCGGCTCGAAGTGCCTTCACCTCCCGCCGAACCGTGTTGGGAGCTGCGGTCTTCAGCCTCGTGAACACGAGTCGCTCGACCTCGGGCACCCGCAGCTGGGACAACTGCACATCCCCAATCACGCGAGCCACACATCTCGCTCTCGACCGCCAGCTGGTCACCGTGCGACGCCGAATCATGCCCGCCTCCTGGCGCTCTTCGACCGAGCCCATCCAGACCGCCATCAGGTCACCCACCGTGCGAACAACTGTTGTGACTCGCGGCGAGGGTGGACGTCTGCCGCGCCGTGGCTTCCTCCGGGTGCGGATGGCGGCCAGTGCGGCCGTTTCCGCTTCACTCGCGGTCCCCCATCCAGTCCAGACCGTCTCACGCTGCACCGTCGTGCCCTGAATCGCGCGCCAGTAGAACCGCCCATCCTTCGGTCCTCGAGTTCCGCGGGCTCGAACCGGCCGAACCAGTACCTTCCGGCCAATCTTGATGCTCGCCGGCCTGCTCACAGCCTGCCCCGACGAAGCGGAACCCGTGCCACAGGCGTCTGCGCAAGCATGTCGATGCAAGCACACACCGCCCCCCAATGCACGACCTCCCGACCGGCCACGGACGCCACGAGGTTCTGGTCGCGGAGCCATGAGGCCGCGTCCTCCCGTGCCATCGGCAAGCGTTCAGCGGCTTCGCGTTTGGAGATGATTGCGGCGTACTGAAGCATCAGCCGCTTTGATCGCGCGTCCATCAGCCGTAGATCGGCTGGAACGCCGCCTCAGAGGCCCCGCTCATGCTTGCGGCTGCCGCGCCGAAGCCCATCGTGGTGGCCCACGAGGCCACCAAGCCGATGCCAGCGGCGAGCGTCAGCAGTCCGGGGGCACCGGTGAGCCCGACCATCAGCGCGGCCCCGATGGCGGCCATACCGAGGACCACCCTTGCATCGCTGCCAGCTACGTCCCGAAGGTCGCCCGAGGCGTGGAGTTTGGTTCCCGCGTAGGCAGTGGCCGTCGCTGTGCAGGCACCGAACAGGCCGAGCATTGTGAGTGTAGTGAACATGGCGATTTCCCCTCTGGATGTGGAGGAAATCTACGGGCGAGGGGACCGTGGGGAAGCGTGTGCGACGTACCGGCTTGACCCGCACCTTGCGAAGTCAGACCTGATGTCAGAACCAGAGTCAGAAGTCGGGGTGTTCATGCGAGATCAAGCGCGGGTCCACGCTCCTTCCCGCCATTCGCCGTCGAAGGCGTCACCCTCTTCAAGCGCTGCCAGGACAGGTCGGACGAGGGCTTCGTAGATCGCCGTGGCGGTGACCAAATCTGGACCGTCCTTCACCCGTCTGTCCTTCAACGTGGTGGCCCATCGCGTCCGGTAGTCCCTCTTGCCGAGCGTCTTCAGCACCTTGTCCAAGTCGGCTGTCCGAGGTGGGGTGCGACGGCCGTCGAATGTTGCAGCGACCGACTTGGCGAGCTGTGCCCCATCCAGCTCCATCGCCTGGGCCACCAGGACAAGGTCGTCATCCTGGCGGAAGAACGGCGCGAGAAGTCAC
>CAYYHT010000274.1:0-9361 GCA_964471355.1 uncultured Enterobacteriaceae bacterium | reverse complement strand
CATGGCAATCGCGGTGGGCGGCTTCTTGACCCGCCGAACGAGGTCAGCCTGCTGTCCATGGGCATTCGTCCTGGCTGGCGCGGTCGCGGCCTCGGACAGCGCTTTGTACGCGGGGTGCTCTCCAAGCTGCAAGCCCGAGGCCTTCGCGCGGTCACGTTGATGGTCAGCTGTGACAACCGACGCGCCCTGACCCTGTACGAAGAGGTCGGGTTCGAGTCCACCGAGACCACCATCACCGACCCACGAACCGGCGAGGACTTCCTGGTCATGCGAGCTCAGCTCGAGACCCGACCCGTCAGTCTGATTCCGGAATAGCTCACGGGCTTGCCGTCAGCTGGCCGTGCGAGCCCTGGCCTCTGATCGGTGCTCTAGTTGGACGCGGTGATCTTGACGACGCCGCCGGAGCGAATCACCAGGGACGGTCCGCCGCTGCCGATGTTGCCGGCTGCCGAGGTGTCGCTGATGCGGCCGCTGACTTCGTGGTCGACGTGCATCTCGGTGCCGCGCGCATCGAGACGGGCGCTCTTGTCCAGGCCCATCATCAGCGTGACGGCACCCTTGGTCGCCGTGATGGCCGAGCTCTTTGTGAACTCGGAGCCCTCGAGCAGCTCGACGCCAACATCTCCGCTGGCCGCGGAGACCTTGAAGCCGGTCATTGGACCCTTGACGAACGCGCCGTCTTTGCCTGCAGAGGCGGTCACAAAGCCCTTGCAGCCAATGACCTCGACCCAGCCGCGGCTGGCAGTCGCGGACACGGTCGCGGCAATGGGCACCACCACGTTTAGGTCGATGACGACGCTCTTGACCGAAGAGGGCTGCGAGGGCACAGTCAGCTTGATGCCGCCGCTGCTTCCTTCGCCATAGGCCGACAGCCGGATGCCATCGCCGAACCGCTGCATGGCGTCCTTGTCGGTGCCAGTCAGCTTGAAAGACAGACCGCCGCGGATGACGTCACCGTCATGGCAGCGCACCTTGAGGTTGCCCTTGGGCAGTGAGATGGTGGCCCGCGCGTCGCGGTTGAAGCCGGCCTCGGCCTGTGTGGACGAGCCCGAATATTCGAGGGTCTGTGGCTTGTCGCCGTCGAGATCGATGCTGTCCCAGTCCAACTCGAGGTCGTCGTCTTGGGCCGCGGCGGGTGCAGCAGCCAAGGCGCCGAGCAGGACACAGAACAGCATGCGCATCAGAAGCTCTGTGTCACCGAGTCGAGCTCGGCCGTCAGGTAGTTGAATGCGTCGTCGACGTCGTCGGTTGTATAGAACAAGTCGGTGTCTCCGGGCGAGATGGTGCCGAAGTCGGCCATGGCCTCAAGATTGAGGATCTTGTCCCAGTACGCCTTGCCAAACAGCACCACCGGCAGCTTCTTGCGAATCTTGCCAGTCTGAACCAGGGTCAGGGTCTCGAACAGCTCGTCCATGGTGCCAAACCCGCCAGGGAACACCACGAGTCCCTTGCACAGGTACAAGAACCAGTACTTGCGGGTGAAGAAGTAGTGGAACTCAAACGCCAGCTCGGGGGTGACCCACTGGTTGACGCCCTGCTCGAAGGGCAGGCTGATGCCGAGGCCGACGGACTTGCCGCCGGGCACGTCTGCGGCGCCGCGATTGCTGGCCTCCATGATGCCGGGGCCGCCTCCGCTGCAGATGTAGTAGGACCGCTCTTCGCGCTCCATGGACCACTTGGTGAACCGGCGAGCGAGCTCACGGGTCTGGTCGTAGTACTTGACCAGGCGCACGCCGGCTTCGGCCTTGTGCAGGTCTCTGGCGGAGCCCTCGTACTCGCCCTCGGCTGCGATGCGGGACTGCACCTTTTCGAGGTTGGCCTTGGAGGTCTCAGCGGAGTGGATGCGGGCGGAGCCGAAGAAGACGATGGTGTTCTCGACGCCCTCTTCCTTGAAGCGGACCCGGGGCTCTTCCATCTCGCAGACGATGCGGATCTGCCGGGCGGCGGGGGAGTTGAGGAACTCGGCGTTCTTGTAGGCCTTCTCGGGAAGGTGATTCACGGATCTCTCCATTGGGGATCTTTGGGGTAAGGGAGGATGCAGCGCTACTTTGCGCTGACACGGTCCTCGCGGCGGAGCGCTGCTCCGAGGGTGTGGACCACGAGACTCTCGGCAGAGTCCATGGTGTGGGTCAGGCTGGCGCCTGCGGCCTTGGGGTGTCCGCCGCCTGTCGGGGCGAGACCTTGCGCGATTTGGCCTACATCGACGCGGCCTCGGCTGCGCAGGCTGGCCTTGACCACTTCTGGATTGCGCTGGATGAGTAGCACGGCCACTTCGACGCCTTGGGTGTGCACCAGAGAGTCGACCACGCCTTCGAGGTCGCCGGGCACTAGGCCAAAGCGTTCTCGGTCAGCAAGTGAGACGCGTCCGATGGCGATCTCGCCGTCTGCGTAGAAGCGGGTCTGGGTGAAGACATGCCCAGCACAACGCAGTCCGGCCTGGCTTCGCTCCATCAGGATGCGGGTGCAGATTCCAGAGAAGTCGATGCCCTGCGTCATCAATTCGGCGGCCATGCGATGGGTCGCCGGGGTGGTGTTTGAGTACCGAAACCCGCCGGTGTCGAAGATGGCGCCGGTGTAGAGCAACGTCGCCAGAGCCGGGTCGATGGCCTCGCCACGCTCGACGAGGAAACCGTAGAGCATCTCGGTCGTGCTGGTTGCGGTGGGTTCGATCCAGGCGTGGGCGTAGCCGTCGGACCGGGTCGAGGCATGGTGATCGATGATGGCCTTGACCGGTGATGCGGCGAATGCAGCCGCGACGCTGGGCACCAAGCGGTGCCGGTCGCCATCGAGCACGACCACGATGTCATACTGCGGAAAGACTCGGTCGTCTTCGATGACGCCGCCGATGTCGGGCATCCAGGCATAGCGTTCAGCGGGCATGCCGCAGACGTCGGTCTGAATGCCGTGGCGTCGCAGAACCCGTTGCAGAGCCAAGCACGCACCCAGACTGTCCCCGTCAGGCTCGACCGGGCCGGTCAGCAGCACCCGATTCGCCGCGAGCAGTGCGTCGAACAGTGCGTGTCTGGGGTCTGGATGCACGGTTGCCACGCGTCTTAGGAGAGCAGCGCGTCGAGGTCGTCGAACTTGGCAGAGGACTTGCCGCCGCCGCCGCCCGACTTCTTCTTGCCGCGGCGCTTCTTCTTGCCGCCGCCGTCTTCGGACAGCGCTGCATCGAGATCGTCGATGTCGTGCTTGCCTCCGCCACGGTTGTCGCGTCCACGTCCGCCACGGTCGTCGCGTCCACGTCCGCCACGGTCGTCGCGTCCACGTCCGCCGCGGTCGTCGCGTCCGCGTCCACCGCGTCCACCGCGTCCACCGCGGTCGTCGCGTCCACGTCCGCCTTTGCCGCCCTTGCCGCCGCCGCGTCGCTCGTCGCGCTCGCGGCGCTGGTCACGGCGCACGTCTTCGAGGTCTTCGAGGCCGCTCGCCTTGAGGCGACGGGCTCGGTCCCACTGGAAGAAGGCGCGCAGGGCTGCTGCGAGCAGTGCCTCGCCATCGGGGCGCTCTTTGAGGGCGCGCACGGTGGGCAGGTAGGATTCGAAGACGATGGTCGACATCGCGCTCTTGATCTGCTGTGCCTGGCGCTCGACCCGCTGCTGAACAATCGTCTCGGCATCGGGGAACTCGCGGATGGTGAACTCGACCTTGTGCTGCCCTTCGAGGGTCTTGCGCGTGGCCAAGTCCATGCCGCCGACGAGGCTGATGGCCTTGCCTTCTTTGCCGATGCGTCCCGTGCGTCCGACGCGGTGCATGTAGACCGTGGGGTCCTTGGGCAGGGCGTAGTTGATGACGTGCGAGAGGTCAGAGATGTCGATGCCGCGTGCGGCGACGTCGGTTGCGGCCAGGTAGCGGACCTCGCCGTTCTTGACCTTCTGCATGACCTTGGTGCGGCGGCCCTGGGGCAGCTCGCCGGACAACAGCTGGCAGTCCAGACCCTGTCGGTCGAGGAAGGAGGCGCACGTGGCAGCGTCTTCGCGGGTGTTGCAGAAGATGATGGCCGACTTGGGGTTCTCGAGGTCGAGCACGTACAGCAGCGCGCGCACTTTGTGCATGCCCGGGCTGGTTTCGTACAGGATGTGCTCGATGCCTTCGACGTGGTCGGTGTCCGTGGACAGCACGATCTCTTCGGGGTCGCGCAGGTAACGAGCCACCAGACGCTGCGTGTCCGGGCTGATCGTTGCGCTGAACAGGAGCACCTGTGGGTTCTCGCCACAGCGGTCCATGATGTTGGTGACGTCCTTGAAGAAGCCCATCGAGAGCATCTCGTCGGCTTCGTCGAGTGCGACCACTTCAATCGTGCTGGGGTCGAGGTTGCCGCGCTTCATGTGGTCGAGCACGCGGCCGGGGGTGCCGACGATGATCTCGGCGCCAGCCTCGAGCTTGTCGATCTGTGGGTCCATCTTGACGCCACCGACGAGGGTCACGATGCTGACGTCCTTGAACTGGACGATGCCGGCGAACTCTTTGGCGATCTGCTGGGCGAGCTCGCGGGTGGGGGCGAGTGCGATGGCCGTGGGCTTGCGGGCCCCCGACTTCACGCGCTCGAGCATGGGCACGCCGAATGCCGTGGTCTTGCCAGTGCCTGTCTTGGCGCGGACGAGCATGTCCTTGCCGGCCAGACCGGGTTCGATGCACATGGCCTGGACGGGCGTTGCCGTCTTGTAGCCAATGGCGTGGATGCCCTCGAGCAGCTCGCGCGAGATGGGGAAGTCAGCAAAATCGCGGTCGCTGACGTAGTCGGAGCCGGAAACTTCTGCGGGGGTCTCGTCGGTTGTCGAGGTTTCCCCTGTTTCTTCCGGAGTTTCAGTTGGTTGGGTAGTCATTTCGTTCCTGTGAAGCCGCGCAACGTAGCCGAACTGGCGCTCGCGGGCCATCCACCAAACAAAAGTGCTGCCTTATGGCGAGACCTAGAACCCGAGCAGGGCCGTCTCGATGCCGAGGCCCGGGCCGAATGCCGCCATGACGCCGAAGCTGCCGGCAGGCGGGGGGCGATGGCGAAGCGTCTCGGCCAGCACAAAGAGCACGCTTGGGGACGACATATTGCCGTGGGCCCGCAGCACGCGTCGGGACATGGCCATGTCCGGATCGGACAAGCCAAGTCGGCGCTGCACTTCGTCGAGAATGCGGCTGCCGCCCGGATGGAAGCACCACGCGCCGATGTCGGAGCGGTCGACGCCGTGCTTGTCGAGCAGGTTGGTGACGGCGGCCTCGATGTTCGCGGCGATGATCAGCGGAATCGACGGGTCGAGCACGATTCGAAAGCCCCGGGTGGTCAGGCCAAAGCCGAGGGAGTCCATGTGCTCGTAGTCGTAGGCCGACCCAAACGCGAGCAGACGGGGCCCTTCTCCCTCGGTGTCGACGACCGCTGCCGCAGCACCATCGCCGAATAGCGCCAACGCGACCAGGTTCTGGGGGTCGTCATCGTTGGCGAAGCACGCCGAGCAGATCTCAACGGCGAGAGCGATGGCCCGAGAGCCTGGACGTACCGATGCGTGGTCGGCGGCGACCTTGAGAAGAGGGATGGCAGCGTGGCAGCCGATGCAGTTGAAGTGAGCGCGGGCGATGTCGTTGCGCATGCCCTCTTGGCGCGCAAGCAACAGGTCCAGGCCTGGGGTGGCGTACCCGGTGACGGACGTGACGGCGAGCAAGTCCACGTCCGCTGGAGCGGTGGATGTTGCCGCCAAGGCGTTGGTCAGTGCCTGGGCGCCGAGCAGCATGGCCCCGTCCTTCCAGGCGCGATTGGTGTCGGTGAGGGTGCGTGGGGTCTGGTACCACTCGGGGGGCACAAACAGTCCTCGGGTGTGCACCGGCGAGTCCAAGAACAGTCGGTCCAGCAGTGGACTGCGGCCCCATGGACTGTGTTCGTACAGCTTGGTCTGGGCGTACTGGCGCTCGGGCACCGAGCGGCCAATTCCAGTGATTCGGGGCTCAGGCACCTGGACCTCCGAGTGGATTGGGGGCGCCAACGGGCCAGCGTCCCGCCTGGGTCAGCTTTACGACATCGCCACTGAGCACGACATTGCCCAGGGTGTCGGTGACCGTCACTTGGGCAGCCACGCCATCGTCCGTCATGTGCACGTCGGCAACCAGTCGAAGTGGGCCTGGTTCGGCGACCAGACCCAAGGTCCAGCGCAGCGCGCCGGTGGGCAGGCCCAGCCAGCCTGTGTGGCTGCCGGCCCAGGCGGAGAGCACCTGGTGAGCGCCGTCAATGGCCGACGCCACCGGGTCCATGTCGTCGACTGGAGCGAGGTCGGCGACGAGCGTGCCCTCGGGACCCGTGGCGACGGTCTGGACCATCTGCCAGGCCGGGCCGTGGAAGAGCAGGTCGGGCCGGTACAGGTCGGTGGCCGAGGCGGCTTGGGGGAGGGGCGCCGGCGGGCTCTGGCGATCGGGCAGCGAAGCGCGCTTGGCAATGGCGCTGGCCACGTCGGTTGTCCCCGCGAGGACCTGCGCTGCGTACCCGCCTTGGGCATGTCGCTTCACATCAACGCGGATGTCGTGGCGTTCGCGCTCGACGAAGGTCGGTGCGGTGATGCGGAAGTCGGTCAGAGACCATGGCCCCCTGTGCCCGTCGACGAGCCGGACCGAGGCCTCGATGGCGCGAGCCCAAAGAGCGCCGGGGACCAGCGGACGGCCCGAGATGCGGTGGTGGTCGAGCTCCGGGCTGATCGGGTCGAGGGGAATGCGGATGCTTCCGGAATGCCCTGCATGCAGCCAGGCCGCGTCGCCCAGCGGCCATGGATTGGCCGGCGGAGGGCGCTGGGCGGTGATCAGCACCGAACCCGCAGCCCCGAGCGCCTGCCGGAAGGCGGCCGCCCCTTGATCGGGTGTCAGCGACTGGATGCCGCGTCGTTTGAGTACCCGCTGCAGGGAAGGATCGGCCGCCATGCCCGTCCCCGACCATGCCGTCCAGCCCAGGGTGGTGACCCGTGAGTCGCCGGGGCGCTCGAGGGCGGCATTGGCGGCGGCGTACAGGGTCTGGCCGGGATTGCCCGTGGTCGCCACGATGGACGAGAACTGAACGACATGGGGATGCCCCACTCCGCCGAGTCGTTCGTCCAGTTTCGGGGCGAAGACCTCGGCCACAGCGTCCCCTGACAGCGTCTCGACCAGGCCGTCTCGCAACACCCCCGCACCCTTGACCAGCAAAGCGGGCTCGCCCCAGTCCGCCGCCGCGTCGAGCAGCGCCATGAGCATGACCGGCGCGTCGGTGACGTCCGCGCTGACATAGCGAACGCGGACACCGGCGAGTCTCAAGCGCGCGAGTCCCTTGGCGACGTCGACGTCTTTTGCTGGACGGCGCCCGAACAGCAACAGCCGTGGAGACAGGTCTGCTAGGCCCTCGAGGCATCGTGCGACGATGCCAGTCGCACCACCTGTGGCTGCGATAAAGGGTTCGAGACCGAGCTGAAGCGGGTCGGGACTGAGCCGAGTGAGGTGCTCAGAGTAGGCGCCGCTGGCGTCGACGACGACGCGCGACGGCCGTTCGAGTGCGGCGACTTCGCTTGCCAGAACGGTGGCGCTTGCATCTGCAGCGGCGCGGATGGTTCGGACATCGACTCCCCATTCGCGGCCGAGGCTGCGAGCGAAGCCCGATGCGGCTCCTCCTGGCACATCCACGACGACGATTCGGCGGGGTCGAACGCCGTGCTGCGCCCACTGTAGCCACGCAGCGGTCTGTGACACCGCGTCGTAGCTGGAGCCGACCTCGGCACACCACACCAGGGTGCCGTCGCGCATCGGGAAGGTGAATGGGGCGGGCAGCGGCCTGGCCGGCGGCAGCTCGGGCAGTCGACGGCGGGCCCACGTGCTCAGGTGCACATCGGGTGTGCCCTCAACAGCGGCGGCATCGGGGGCTGGAGTCGACCCGATCCGCTCCTCTACATGGGCCACCAAACCCAGAATATCGACGCTGGCGAGCTCGCCATAGTCGCTCTCGTCGGTCTCGAAAGCAAAGCGGTCTTGGAGCAGTCCGAGGATCTCCATCTTGCGAATGGAGTCGACCCCCAGATCGCCCTCGAGGTCGGCGTCGTCGGTGAGGAAGTCGCTGGGGTATCCAGTGACCTCGACAATGGCTGCCACCACGGCGGCGTGCACATCCGAGTCGTCTGCTGGTTGGCCCTTGGGGGCTTGTTGCGCTGCATGAACAGCCGGCGTCGGGGCTGGGGGGACGCCGTCCAAGTCTGCCAAGAGGGCCGCGCGGGCAGCCTCGTAGACGCTGTGTTGATCGGGGTCGGCGAGGGCGGCGATGCGCAGATCTTGCACAGCCCGCGCCCGGGCCTGCAGGGATTCAGGTGCCGCCTGCACGACCTCTTCGCCGAACATGGACGTCGCCAAGCCTGGGTGGCCCTCGGCCAACAGCGCGGCGGCGGCGGCGCGAACCCCCCGGCCACTGTCTCCCGGCGTGGGGTCGAGGGGAATGCAGCGGGCACCCGTGGGCTGAGCTTCGATGCGCGCGGTCAGTACGCGCCCAGGGCCAAGCTCGACGAACAGGCAGTCTGCAGGCATGGCGGCGACGGCCGCAGCAAAGCGAACAGGCTCGAGCACAGCCCCCGACAGGTCCGGTACAGGGTCCATGATCTGGGCGCTGCGACCGGACCACACCGGCGCCAGGCCCGCCTCGAAGGCCGTCGCCGCAAGCACCGACGCCAGAGGGGCGACTGCGGACGCGACCGCCGGGGAGTGAAAGGCGTGGCTGACGGCCAGACGCACATTTCGAATGCCCCGCAGGCCGAGCTCGGCGTGCAATGCGTCGACGCGTTCGGAGCTTCCGGACAGCACGCAGCTGTCGGGGCCGTTCACCGCGGACAGGGTCAGGCCTGCTTGCTCGGCGAGCAGCACCGCGTCGGCCTCGGGCACCAAGACCGCAATCATCGAGCCATGGGGGCACTGTGCGAGCGCGGCTCCGCGAGCCATCACCAATTCGAGACCCGCCACTGGATCGAGCGCACCGGCGGTGACCAAGGCTCCATACTCGCCCAGAGAGTGGCCGACGCAGCCCGCTATCGGCAGCCCGGCCATGTGCACCACCGCCGACCAACCCGCGGCAATTCCGTACAGCAGTGGGTGCAGGGCGTCGGTGCGCGGACCCTCTGCCTCGTAGCTGTTCAGCGTGCGCCCGAGCTCGGCTTCGATTTGGTCCAGGACTTGGCTGGCCGCGGGGAAGCCGCGCAGGCTGTCGACGGCACCATCCCGCTGAGAACCCTGTCCTGGGACGGCGATGAGAACGGGTTTGCTGGGGCCCTCGCCGCGGAACACCGAAGCGCCGAGCGAGTGTTCACCGCGCTCTCGGACGCTGGCGGAATCGAGCCACAAGGCGGCTCGCGCAGCGGCGGAGTCGATGTCGCCTTCACAAAGTGGG
>CAYYHT010000273.1:0-9364 GCA_964471355.1 uncultured Enterobacteriaceae bacterium | reverse complement strand
GCAGGGCGGCGAACGGGATGCCCAAGGCCCCGGCTCCAAAGACGAGAATCCGCATTCAGTGGCTCTCCAGAAGGTGGGGTCTTCGGCGAGCACCTCGTCGATGATGGCCAGTGCCGGGTCGAGCATGCCCACGCTCCACCGCATGACGCCCTTATAGGTCCGGGCAGTCAGGTCCGTCTCGTCGACGGCCAGGGCCTTTTTGTTCCACTGCATGGCCGAGCCCATGTCCTCTTTGACAAAGGCCAGCTGCGTCAGGCCATTGAGCGCTTCGAGGTCTTGGGGGTTCTCGGCCAAGCGCGCCTTGAGACGTGCCTCCTCCTTGCTCTCTTGCGCTGCGGCACTCATGCCGCCGGGTTGCTGTGCTTGGGCGCCCGCGCCCCGACCGGTCATGGGGCCGTCTTGTCCCCGTTCGCCGACGTTCTGCTGCATCACAAGCACCAGACCGACTGCCAAGGCCATGCCCAGCACTGCCCACAGCGCCCCCTTCCACTCGGCGGCGATGCCACGGGTGGGAGCCGTCGGCTCGGCAGCCATGCCCAGGTGGTCGGCGATGGCGAGGCGCAGCATGTCGCCACCCAGGCGGGTGCGTTCGGACTCGAGTGCCTTGGTGAAGTCTTCGGAGAGCAGTGTTTCGCGGGCCAATGTGTCTTCCTGTTCCGATGCGGGGTCGGTGTCGAGGAGGCGCATGGCGTCGGCTCCCTGTTTGACCAGCTTTGAGCGCTCTTGGTCGTACTCGGCGGGCGAGAGCTTTCCCTTTTCTTGCTCGAGGGCCTTGAGGGCGGCAACGATGCTGTCCCGACGCGCTTCGAGGTCGTCTCGTCGCCCCTTGGCAGCGACGGCGCGGCGCTCGCCCTCTGAGCCCTCGTCGGATGTCAGCCGCAGGCCGACGAGCAGTCCCGCGATGAGTACGACCGTCGCGACGTAGGCAGACTCGGGGATGTCGGCCGTGAACAGGGGGACCTTGATGCGGACCAGAAACGGAATCATCAGTCCTCCAGCTCGGCCAATAGACGGGCTTCGTAGGGGTCCTTTGGCGTCTCGCCCAGGTCCGAGCTCAGCTCGTCATCGGGCCGGCCGCGCCACTGGTTGGCATAGGCGAGCGACAGCACCAGCCCGCCGCCGAGCAGCATGCCGGGCGCCAGCCACAGGACCCAGTTGAAGCCCTGGGCCCGGGGCTTGAGCAGTGCCCACTCCCCATGCCGATTGACGAAGAACTGTTCGATCTGGCCGCGCTGGTAGCCCTGTTCGACCAGATCGCGCACCGTGTTCTTCCAGGTGACCGCCGTCTCGGATGGGCTCTCGGACACGGGCATGCCTTGGCAGACCGGGCAGCGCAGTCCCGACGAGATCTCTTCGGTCAGCAGATCGACGCCCATTTCCGTGGCGGGAGGGGCACTGGGCGCGCCAAGAGCCATCAGCTCGGCATCCATTGGTGCGTCTTGGGCGAACGCGACCACAAAGCAGAACAGGAACAACAGGACTCTCATCGGCCACCGCCTAGGTGGGCGTTGATGAGTGCGGGCATGGTCATGCGATTGAGCGGGCCGACTTGCTTGTAGACGAGCGTGCCTTGCTCGTCGATGAAGTAGGTCTCGGGCACACCAGCGACCCCATAGCGAACCGCGACGATGCCGCCGGGGTCGACCAAGTGCTGGTAGGTGGCGCCTTCGCGGCGCAGGTAGTGGCGCGCCTTGTTCTCGTCGTCTTGGTAGACGACCCCCAGAAAGGTCACGTCCGGGTAGTCCGCGGGTCCCTGCTGCAGCAGTGCGTGTTCTTGCTTGCAGGGGATGCACCACGTGGACCAGAAGTTCAGCACCACCTTCTTGCCCTTGAGGCTCTGCAGGCTGATGGGTGCACCATCAAGGGTCTGCAGGTCGAAGGCCGGAGCGGGTTTGCCCTCGAGCAGGAAAGGAACCGCGCGGGGATCGTTGCCAAAGGACTTGGCGAACAGCACCAGGAACGGCACCAGCAAGGCCAGTCCCAGCAGCAGCACGACCTTGTTCGGCCCGCGGTCCCGCTTCATGCGTTGACGCCGCCCGCAGCGGATGCCGGAGCTTGTGTCTTGTCCTGAGCCTTTTGGCGTCGACGCCGGGCTGGAATCAGGCAGATGCTGCCTCCGCCGGCGATCATCAGAATGCTCAGCCACAGCCAGGGAACCGCCGGCATGGTCATGATGCGGGCGGTCGTCCAGCTGCCGTCGTCTGCGACCTGCAGCAGGCTGAAGTAGAGATCGCCGCGGACGGTGGACCAGACCGCCGGCGTGCCGATTGGCTCGCGCATGCGTGGGCGGCGCTCGATGGTGCCATCAGGGCGCTCGATGGCCCAGATGTAGGTGTTCAGGCGGGGTTCGGTGATTGTGAGATCGGCCCCGTTCTGCTGGACCACAAAGGTGGCGACAAGGCTGTCGCGGTGCGGCTCTTGGCGCTGATCCGCACCGGTATAGGTGATGTCAAAGCCCTGGAAGTGGACTTCTTTTCCGGTCTCGAACAGGAAGTCCTTCTGGAACTTGTAGCCCTTGGACAGGGCAATCGAGACGACGCACATCACGATGCCGAGGTGGGCGACTTGGCCTCCAAAGCGGCGATGGGTGCGTGACAACACGGCCCAGGTGCTGGCGAAGATGTTCTCGCCCTTGGCGGCCATTCGGGCCAGAATCGGCTCGGTGAACTCACGCACGTTGGCGACCAGTGCAAATCCACACACAAACAGGGCCAGGATGGTGCCGGGCTTGGTGAAGCCACCCGCGAGGAATGGAAGCGTAAAGATGACCGCTCCGACCAGTGGCGCGGTGAGTCGTGCCGAGGTCTTGGCGCGCCCCCAAGGCAGGGCTGGTCCGACCCCCATCAGGAACACGATGACGGTGCCGATGGGCAGCACCAGCCCGTCGAAGTAGGGCTCGCCCACGCTGACGCGCCAGGTGGGGTCCCAGGCTTCGGTGATGAGCGGGTACAGGGTCCCCAGCAGCACCACGAAGGTAAAGGCGGTGAAGGCGAGGTTCTGCAGGATGATCGCGAACTCGCGGGACAGAAGATGCAGGGGCCTGTCTTGTGCGCCGAGCAGCCAACCCATGATGGCCTCAAGCGGACCAGCCGGGGCCCGTCCCTTGGAGCCGACGGCAGCGCCGGTCTGTGTGCGGGTGTCGTCGATCTTTCCGGTGGTGCCGTCATCGCCCTCGAGCAGGTGGATGCGGAACGCGAGCAGCACGATGCAGAACACCGTGGTCACGCCGATGAAGACGAGGAAGATGGGGCCGATTTCGGACTGCGTGAAGCTGTGCACGCTGTTGAACACGCCCGAGCGCGTCATGAAGGTGCCGACCAGGGTGAGCAGGAATGTGCTCATGATCAGCACGATGGACCAGTTGCGGCCCAGGCCTCGGCGTTCGAGCAGCATGGCGCTGTGCAGGAAGGCAGTGGCGGTCAGCCAAGGGTGGAAGCTGGCGTTCTCGACCGGGTCCCATGCCCAGTAGCCGCCCCAGCCGAGCACTTCGTAGCTCCACCAACCGCCCATCGCGAGACCGGCGGTGAGGAAGATCCACGGAATGAGCGTCCAGTTGCGCAGTGGAGCGATCCATCCGGCCTCGAGCCGGCCTGCGAACAGGCCCGCGCAGGCCATCGAGAACGGTACGGCCATGCCGACATAGCCCAGGTAGAGCGTCGGGGGATGGATGACCATCAGCCAGTGATTCTGCAGCAGCGGATTGGGGCCGGGACCGTCAGTGGGGATGATGCCTTCGGTGGGCGAAAACGGATTTGCAACGCCGGCAACCAGCCACGCAAAGAACACGCAGATGGCCAGCAATACGCCCATCGTGTAGGGCATGTACTCGCGGTGGCTGTCCTTGTGCAGGCTGACCATGATCAGCACGTACACGCCCAGCACACCACCCCACAGCAGGATGGAGCCATTGAGCGACGCCCACAGGCTAGCGATGGTGAATGCCGTGGGCGTGGCCCAAGAGCCGACCTCGGCGACGTAGGAGACCGAGAAGTCCCGCACCAGCAGGGCGTAGATCATCAGGAAGTTGGCCGCGATCATCGACGTGGCGAACAGCACCGACAGCTGCACGGCGATGCGCCACAGCCGCATGGAGCGCGTCATGGCGGCGCGGAATGAAATCGCGCTGCCCATGGCTGCAAAGAGCAGGCTGGCCAGTACCAGCCCCTGTCCGACATTGCTCAGCAAGCTTAGCTCTCGTCCAGGGTCTTCATGATCGCTTCGATGTCGAGCTCGCCGTCGCCGCCGTCTTCGGGGGCTCGGTACTCATTGCCATGCTTCACCATCACGCGTTCGGTGTGGAAGAAGCCGTCGTGCTCGAACTGTCCCTCGACCACCACGCCGATGCCCTCGCGGAACATCTGCGGTGGGATGCCCGCCGAGCTGACCGGCACCGTCCTGTTTCCGTCGGTGACCTTGAAGGTGCCGGGCTGACCGGGCTCCCACTTGACGGAGTCGGGAACCACCACGCCGCCCAGGCGCACAGTGGCGCCAAAGGCGTTGTCGCCGGCGGCATGGAGCTCGGTGGGGGACCAGTAATAGACGAGGTTCTCGCCCAGGTTGCCCCAGGCCACAAAGGCGAGTGCGGCCCCAGCGATGAGCAGGGCGCCGACCGCGAACATCGGGCCGGACTGATCGCCAGCAGTGGAGCCGCCGGCGGCGGACGGAAGATCGTCGCTCATGGGGTCTCCTCGCTTGAGAGCGGTTTTAGAAGGGTGGTTGCGCGCCAGAGCGCGAAGGCAATCTGAGCCAGGCCCAGCACAAATAGCGCGCCCGAAGACTGCGTTCCTATCAGGCCCGCCTGGCCATTGCTTGCCAGGAACACGATGACGATGCCCAGTGCCAGGTTGCCGGCCACTCCGATGCCGTTGGCTCGCCCGCGAGTGAGCCATGCATGCCAGCGCGCGCCGGGGTCATTGCGCACAGCCAAGACCAGGGCGTAGCCCCCGAGGGTCAGCCAGGTCGCTGCATAGGCGGCATAGATGTACTCCCAGCCGCCGACCAGCACACCCTGTTGTGCAAAGACAATCATGCTGCGCCTCCGGCTGCTGCGGGGGAGGGAGCCGGTGGCAGCTCGGGAGGTGCGTCGAGCAGGGCCTGTGCGTGAGCAATGCGCCACCGGCGCACGACGAACCAGGTGGCCAGAGCCAGGAATGCCCACGCGTTGACGCGCAGGAAGAAGACGTACAGGTCGGACATGGTGTCGGGGGAGCTCTGCAGCTGGTGCATCGAGCGCCACCAACGGACCGCCATGTAGGTGATGGGGATGTTGACGAAGGCCAGGATTGTGGCGGTGGAGGCCCACAGAACGCGCACGTCGCGCTCGGCCACCAACGCGCGCAGCAAGATGACGCCCACAAACGAGAGCACCATGATGGCCGACGCGGTCAGTCGTGGGTCCCAGGTCCAGTACACGCCCCATGTCGGGCGCGCGAAGATGGCGCCCAGTACCAACAACAGACAACCGAGCACCACACCTACTTCAGTTGCGGCCTCAGAAAGATGGTCGAACCAGTCGCGTTTACTGCGCCAAAGCAGGGCTCCGAGCGCACCCACGAACGCCCAGGTGAACATCACCATGGTCATCCATGCGGCGGGCACGTGCACGTAGAGGATGCGAGCCACATCACCCATCATGCGCTCGGGCGGGGCGATGACGAGGCCGCCGTACTGGCCGTACAAGAACAGGGCGAGTCCGTAGACGCCGATGCCGTGCTCCCAGCGGAAGGGCAGACGGCTGCGCATTGCGGCCAGGGCGACAAACAGGAAGAGACCGATGGGGCCGAATTCGTAGCCGCTCATGTTTCCTCCAGTACCCGACCGAACAACAGGCCCCCAAGGCTCCAGTGCAGCGCGTCAAAGGCGACTAACAGGGCAAGCCATGACGGCGCCTGTACCATCGGGTCACCTTCCATCACGAGGGTGGTTCCGGCGGACGCGGCGACCAGCGCTGGCACCACCAATGGAAAGAGCAACACGGGCAGCAAGACGCTGGCGGCGCGGGCGCGGGTGGTCAGCAGGGCGTACAGGGTGCCCGGCGCTGCGAGCGCGGCAGAGCCGAACAGGATGAAGCCAGCGAAGATCGCGGGATTGCCGCGAATGGGCGCGTCGTACATGGCGATCATCAGCGGAGTGAGCAGCGTGGCCACGACCACCAACACCATGGTGTTGGCCACGGCCTTGCCGTAGTAGATGGCCCGCGGGTCGACGGGCCACAGCAGCAGGCCCTCGAGGGCGTCTTGGTCGGTCTCGATCGAAAAGGACAGGTCCAGGCTGCGCGTCGATGCGAGCAGGACGCCGAGCCACAGTGAGCCCCCGGCGATCTTGTGCAAGATCGATGTGCTGGCGCCCGTTGCAAAGGCCACCATCAGCAGCAGGGCAAGCGAGAAGAAGAACAGGCCACTGATGCGCGATGGGCTGCGCCACTCGATGAGCAGGTCTTTGCGCGCGATGGCGGCGATCTGGCCCAGCATCGCGCTCATGCGATCTGCCCCGCATCGAGGTGCACTCGGGTGTCGCACACGGCCTGTGCAATCTCGGGCACGTGGGTGGTGATCACCACGGTGGCGCCGCGTTGCTTGGCCTGGCGCACCACGTCGCGAATGAGCTGCTGTCCGGGCGGGTCAAACGCCGAAAAGGGCTCGTCCATGAGTACCAGATCGGGCTGCCGCAGCAGCATGCGCGCCAAGGACAGGCGACGGCGCATGCCCGCCGAGAAGGTGCGGACCGGGTCAGGCCGGTGGGTCTCGAGCCCGACCTGGGTCAGCAATGCGCTGATGTCGGGCCGCAGTCCGCCCAAATCGGCCCATACGCCCAGGTTGTCGCGAGCGGACAGGTCGTCATAGAGCCGAAGCTGGTGAGACAAGAAGGCGATGCGAGGCCGCATGGACGCGCGCCGTTGCCACAGGTCCTGGCCGTCGAACAGCGCGCGACCGTGATGGGGCCGCAGGGCGGTGGCCAGGCAGCGCAGCAGGGTGGTCTTGCCCGAGCCGTTGGCCCCGGTCAGCATCATGACGGTGCCACGCGGCACAGTGAGACTCACGCGAGCGACGGCCCAGCGTCCGCCGAAGCGGCGCGCGAGGTCGTCGATGACGAGTCCTTCGGCCATGCGGGCGTCTATCTCGCCAAAGCGCCCTCACCACGCAACCTACCGGTGCAGCGGCCCGTCTGGAGTCTGGCCCTCGTTCCACGGCTGCAGGCCGACACGCTGCCGCGCCAGAATGCAGCTGTCGGAGCCCGGCTCAAGCTCGCGGCAGGCAGAGGGACGGGCCTCGTAGACACTGCACATGAACGGCTTGTCGCCCGACCCATCGCCGCACAGGGCCATGCATCGGGTGCCGGTGCTGAACAGCGGGGACGGCACTCGCCGCAGGTCCCTCCAGCCGTCGTCGGCGACGACAACTAGATCGGGCCATGCAGCCCGCACGACCTCTGCCTCGTCGTCGTCTTCGAGGGGGGTCGAGTCGAAGGCCTCGCGGCAGCAGGCGCCACAAGTCAGGCAATCGTATTCGCTACTCGTCTTGTTCCCGGACAGTCAGCTGTTTGTGGCGGATGGGGAACTGGGAGAGGCGCCGGGGAATCGGAGCGAGCCGCCGTGAGTTGGCGCGGTGCAAGGGGGTCTCGACGTCCTCTGCGAGGACGGCGGTGATGAAGGGAACGACAGGTCGGTTCTTCAAATTCACACTCCGAAGGTGGCGCAATGTGAACCCCGCGGGAGGTGTCGGCAAGGCCCTTTTCGCGGAATTGCTTAAGATGACGTTAATCGGGGGCTGATCCCGAAGATCGAGTTCTTTCGAGGAAGGACCGGGATCCTTGAGCAGTTGGGGCGCGGGCATTACGAGGCTGGCCCCCGCACTTCAGGAGCACACCCATGCGCATGATCTTCATCGGACCCCCCGGGGCCGGAAAAGGCACCCAGGCCGCACGCCTCGTCGAACGCTACGACATTCCCCACATCTCGACCGGGGACATGTTCCGGGCCGCGGTCAAGGCCGGCACACCGATGGGCGTCGAAGCCCAGAAGTACATGGACGATGGCAACTTGGTGCCCGACGAGGTCGTCATTGGCATGGTGCGCGAGCGCCTGGCGATGGAAGACGCACTCGATGGTTGGATGCTGGACGGCTTCCCGCGGACGGTTCCCCAGGCCGAAGCCCTCGAAGACGCGCTGAACCAAGACGGCATCGAGCTCGACCACGTGCTGCTGCTCGAGGTCCCAGACGACCTCATCGTCAACCGCATCGTGGGCCGCCGCAGCGATCCCGAGACTGGAACCATCTACCACCTCGAGTTCAATCCGCCTCCAGACGACGTCAAGGCTCGCTTGGTGCACCGCAAAGACGACACCGAAGACGCATGCCGCACCCGTCTGGGCGCGTACCACAGCCAGACGGCTCCAATCATCCCGTTCTATGCCGGGCGTCGCGTGCTGCGCACCGTGGACGGTACGGGCTCTCCAGACGACGTCAGCGGACGAATCTTCACGTCGCTGGACCAGGGCAGCGGCTTCGAGGCCCTTCCCTAGCATCGGGCTTGGTCTCCGGAATCCGCTTGCTTCAGCGTCCGGCGCCCGCTTCACGTGGGGATGCTTCGTGCAGGTCGGGCCAATTCGAGGGCTTGAGCACGGTCTTTCGGCCGGCGCCTTCGACGTGGACGGCCGCGCGGCTGTGGTTCCCGCCATGACCGTGAACCGCAGGCGGGCCCCGGCTCCCACGTCGGGGTAGTCCTCGCGCACGCCCGGCACAGCCACGTACAGCAGGTGGTGTCCCGCCGGAATCTTCTTGCACAGGTACCGGCCGCTTCGCAGTGAGCCGAGCTGCACGTTGTCCATGTAGACCCACGTCGGCACGTTGGCGGCCATGCGTTGAGCCTGCCGCCAGACGCAGACCTGCCCGGTGCCGCTGAACTCCTCTTCGGGTTCGGGTTCGGCCTCGGCCTCGACCGCTCGCTCCTCGGCGGTCCACCCGGGGCCCGAGTGGTCCAGTGTGGCCTCCACCTTACCGGCCACTGCGTCGCCGGCGCGTGGGGCATGCACGGGGGCCGACGCGGCCTCCCAAGGGTTGACATCGCTGGCGGGGTCGATGGCCGGCTGTTCGGGTGACGGTGTCGGTGCGGGGGCTTTGGGCTTCTTCCACGTGGGCGGCTTTGGCGGCTGGGCAGACGCCCCGACCGAGTCAGTCGATGCCGCATCGTCCAGCCTTGGGGGCGCAGCTGGCGGCGTGAAGCGCTCGGGGATGGTGTCGTCGAAGTCCGCAGGCGCCGGGGCCAGGCGCGGGGCCACCACTGCATTGGCAAACCAGATGGCCAGCAGCACCGTGGCGCCGATGAGTCCGATGGCCATGGTGTTGATGAGCGGGTTGGCCTTTTG
>CAYYHT010000272.1:0-9365 GCA_964471355.1 uncultured Enterobacteriaceae bacterium | reverse complement strand
GCATGCCCTGCGCAACGTGACCGAACCGTGTGTAGTCGCCCACCAGGTGGGGCTGTCGAGTCAGCGTGACAAACCACTGGCTGCCCGCCGTGTCCCAGTCCGAGCGTGCCATGCCGACAGCGCCTTGGTCGTAGGGCTGATCGGACAGCTCATCGGCAATGCTCCAGCCCGGTCCGCCCCAGCCATCGCCGCGCGGGCAGCCTCCCTGCACCACAAATCCTGGCACGACACGGTGGAAGTTCAGCCCGTCGAAGTAGTCGGCCCACGCGAGCTCGGCGAAGTTCAGCACAGCCAGCGGAGCAGTGTCTGGGTCCAGGTCGATTCGGAAGCTCCCGCGCTCGGTGTGCACCACCGCGATGCGGACTCGTGCGGCCTTGCTCAGGCGTGCGGTCCGCACCTCGCTGCTGCCGGGCTCGGCCGGAAGTTCAAGCTCCTGGGCCAGCCGCGTCGCTGACGCCCTCACTCGAAGCACATCGTGGGCCACCAGTCTCGGCAGTGCCTTTTCGGCCGCGAGGCGTACGTCGGGAGACGGTTCGGCCCGTTCGGGCACCGCAAGCTGCTCGGCAACGAGGTCAAGGCCCATGACCAGGACTTCGGCGGCGCTCTCGACACGCAGGCTCTGCAGCAGGCCCATCAGCTGTTCATCACTGAGTTCGTGGTGCGCCAGCATGTCGACGGCCGCCTCGCGTACAGCCTCATCACTCGCCAACAGCAGCTCGGCGGCAATGTCAGCGCCCAACCCCTCGCGCTCACTCAGCTCGCCGGCGGCCGTCGTGCGCTCGGCCTTGGTCTCGGCGTGGCGGGCCTGTTTGAGCAGGGCCTGAACGTCCAGCTCCGCGGCCTTGACGGCCGATTGTTCCGCGGCCGGAAGCGCTGTGGTGCCACGCGCATCACCGAGCCGATGCAAGGCCCGAGCGCAGGCCAGCTGCACGTGCGGACGCACGTCGTCGAGCATGCCGACCACCACATCCGCCTCGAGATCGCCCTCAGTCACGGCCTGGCACGCAGCGGCACGGACGAGTTGGTCGTGGTCCGTGCTGCCAGAGGTGAACAGGGCAAGCTTGTCGCCGCGCTCCCATGCCGCCTTTAGCAACCATGCCCGCGCCGAAGGGTGACGGGTGCGGGCCGCCTGCGCCTGGGCGTCCAACACCTCGGCTTGCGACGCCTTGGCCAGACCGATCCGGTAGACCGCAAAGCCCGCGGCCGCGACCACATCCGGATCGAGGTGGTCGAACAGCGACAGCAGCGTTGGAATGGCCGCCGGGCAGCCTTCGACTTCTCGCCGAGCCATGCGACCCAAGGCCTCGGCACCAACGACCGCATAGGCCGCTGGCTCATCCAGCGCGGCGATCAGCGCGTCCACGTCCTCGGTCTGGCCTGTGCGGCCAAGGGCCCAATAGGCTGCACGTCGTTCATCTCGCTCGGGCCGAGCCCGCGGCCCGGGCTGGAGTGGGGGCAGTGCGGCCAGATGCGCGCGGACCACTGGCGCCGATCCTGGGACCCAACCGAGGCCCTGAAGGGCCGCAATGCGAATGCTGCGGCGCTCGTCGCCGAGCCGGGCCGACAACATGGGCAAGGCGTCATCAGACTGCGTTCTTGCCAACGCACGAATGGCAACCAGTTCGGTCTCGGGCACATCGACAAATGCCGCCAGCTCGGCCGCAGAGCCTTCGCCGACTTCGAGGTCGTGGAGGTCTTGCAAGGGAGTGGCAAACGCGAGGCCCAGAAGTGTCAGCAACATGCGTCACGCCTATCCGAGCAGCCGTTCATAGGCCGCCATCGTCTGCTCCATCATGCGCTGCACACCAAAGCGCTGTGCCGCGACCGCACGTGCCGCCACGACCATGCGGGCGGTCAGCTCGGGTTCGTCGAACACGGCGCGAATGGCCCCAGCGAGCTCACTCGCGCTTCCCGGTGTCACCAAGCGGCCAGTGACTCCATCTTCAACGACCTCGCAAATGCCGCCAGCTCGGCTCGCCACCACGGGGACCCCAGCGGCCATCGCCTCAATGATCACCTGGCCTAGCCCCTCTTCGATCGATGGGTGAACCAGCACGTCCAGATCGGCCAGAAAGGCCCACTTGCTGCGGACGGGTCCCACCAGTTGCACCCGAGAGCCCAAGTCGAGGCCATCAATTGCGGACTGTAGCGGCTTCCAGAGTGGCCCCGCGCCGCCGATGCGCAGTCGTCCTGTGATCTCTGTCATCGCGTCAATAAGCACGTGATGGCCCTTGTGCTCGACGAGCGCGCCCAACGCGCCGATGCCCCCTGCGCCCACGTGAGGAAGCGCGTTCGTCGCATCAACGCCATCGAACACCACCTCGATGCGGTCTTCTCGGACTCCGGCACCGATGAGCACCTGCCGAACCGCCTCGCTCACCGCGACAAATCCGGTCGGCACGGCGTATTTCCGAGCCGAAAGGGGACCGCGAATCGAGAAATCCACACGGCGATGCACCACCAGAGGGCGTCCACAAAAGGCCGCCGCGGCGTGGGCATGGCTGGTGTGTGCCGCAACCAAGTCCACGCCGGTGCGTTGGGCAATCCGTCGAACCGACCAGGCGGCCCGCACCCGCCTCGACTTGGGCATCAGGTGAACCTCCGCCCCAGTCCGCTGCATGGCCTCAACAACCGGGCTGTCGCCGCGCATTGCCACATGCACCTCGCCCGGCTGACGGCGAACCAACTCAAGCAGCTGGGTCTGCCCGCCTCGCCACTCGATCGAGGTGTCGACATGCAGCACTTTCACGATGCTGCCAGCTCCTCCGCCGTGGCCCGCTCGCTGACTTCATCGACCATCCAAGGCACGCCATCTCGCACCAAGTAGACGACGCGGTCTGTCGGACAGAGCAGCCCCCGCTGCACATCAACGAGCTCTCCTCGGCACTTGGGGCAGACCAGATTCGCGCGCAGATCGGCGTCCAACTGCCAACTCATGGCTTTGCGTTCAGATTCTTCCATGCCGGTAGCGTAGACCCTTCGCGCCCTGGCGGGGTGAGTTCGGCATTGGGTGGCAAGCTGACGGCCTCGTCTTGAGCCAGCCAGCGCAGGTGTCCGTGCTGCTCATATGGAATGCCCAACACGTGCACCGCGGACGTGGTCGTGGGTACGGCGCGGACCGCCCATGTGCGATCGAGTGCGTGCCCCACCGCGGTGTCGAACAGCGTCACCGCCTCGACAGAGGTCTCGTAGTAGTCCACTGGTGCCGGATTCGCTGGATCCGGTGCGATGGCGCCACGACCCAGGGTCTCAACCCTGACCACGGCCGCATTCTCTGTGCCATGCGCCTTGTGGGCCAGCTCGGACTTGCCATTGGCGTCGGTCATCGCCAGCGCCGTCATCCAGGCCGCATCGTATTGGCCCCAGCTGCCCGACGCGCTGTAGCCCCGCGCGGGCAGCTCAAAGTCGAACCCCATGAAGCTGCGCTGCACAAGGAGCAACAGATTGGCTTGAACCCGCCGCGTTCGCCGGCTCCCGTCCCCGCCGTCGTCGAAATCGATGCCGGTGACCCGCCCACTCGGCGTCAGCTCGAAGTGGACCACCGATCCCTGCAGTTGATGGGACACTTCGTCTAGCAGCGGCGGCAGGCGGCCCCGGTCACCCGCCAACGAAGCGGCTTGAATCGAGGCCTGCTCCACCGTGCAGTCCATGCGCCAGGACCGGTCCGAGGCCCGAGCGGGGACCCCGCAGGCGTAGACTCCGTGCAGCTGTAGGGCAACGACCCGGACGTCTACATGGCCATCGGCCATCAACAGCACAAACCCGGGGAGCCGAAGCTCGTTGGCGAGCTGCCAGCGATGAGCCGGGGCGTTGTCGAGCCTCCATGCCAGCTGTTCCACGGGAGCAGCAGACGCGGTCGCGAGCAGCCATATCAACAGCGTGAGCAGTGTGTTCCCCCCCTAGAAGTTAACAGTCGCACCATGGTCCGAGCCCATCTCGAGGCCCTCCTGGCCAACACCGACACCCAAGCGCGCATTGCGTTCGACCCGGTTGCATTTCCTCATCGGTACGAACACCCGGACGATGTCGAGCTTGCCGCAATCATCGCCGCTCAGCTGGCCTACGGGCGGGTTTCGCTCTTTCGACCTCGCATCGCGCAGCTGCTTGAGCGCGCCGATGAGTTCGGCGGACCTCGAAAGTACATCGAGAATCTCGATCTCGGCCGCGAACGGGCCGCTCTCGACGGGTTCGTGTACCGGCTACAGCGCGGCGAGCACATCGCGCTCTTTCTTGCGGGCCTTCAAGGTGTGCTTGTCGACCACGGCCAAATCGGCACGGTATTCAACGCTTCCGATGATGAAGAGGACAGCGGGCCAGCGTTGATCCGCGGCATCACGGTGCTGCGCGAGGCGACTGTTCGCGCGGCCCAAGTCGATGGCTTTGCCATGTTGCCCCGTGGAGTGAAGTTCCTGCTGTCTCATCCGGGCGGAGGCAGCGCCACCAAGCGCTGGAACATGCTGGCTCGCTGGATGGTGAGGCCAGCCGATGGCGTCGATCTTGGCCTGTGGAAGGGCATCGTGCCACGTCAGCTGGTCATCCCTGTCGATACCCATGTGGCCAGCATCAGCCGCTTGCTCGGCCTCACGACCCGCAAGGACAACAGCTGGCGGACCGCCATCGACATCACACGCAGCCTGCGCGTCTTTGATCCCCTCGATCCCATTCGCTACGACTTCGCTCTGGCCCATTTGGGGATCTCTGGGGCCTGCAAGGGTGGCTGGGAACCCACCATCTGCCCCGATTGCCCACTTCGTCCGGTGTGTGTCGCGGCTCAATTGCGCTAGGCTCGCCTCGTGCCCGACGTACTGCTCATCCAGATCCGCGAGCCCGGCCAGGGAATGGAACGCCACGAGCGCGACTGCGTGGCACGGCGGCTGGGCACGCGCTCGGTGCAGATTCACACCCGAAACGTGTTCGCGCAGCGACCTGAGCCGTCGTGGCTCGTAGGCGCCGACGCAGTCATCATCGGCGGTTCGGGAAGTTTCTCTGTGCAAGACCCGCGAAGCGAGCCCTGGGTCGGTTCCTTGCGAGCCCTGGTCGAGGCCTGCTTCAAGCGCTCGATACCGGGCCTGGGAATCTGCTTTGGACACCAGCTCATCGGGCTGCACCTAGGCGCGGATGTCATCACCGATGAGCAGCGTCGCGAGAGCGGAACGGTGGCCTTTGACCTGACCGATCACGGCGTGACCGACCCGGTCATGGGCCAATTCAACCCGCGTTTTCACGGACAGACTGGACACACCGACCTGGTGGTGGGCGTGCCCAAGGGCGCGACCTTGCTCGCCCAGACCGACATCGTCGATACGCAGTCCTTCAAGGTCGATGGTGTGCCCTGGTGGACCACACAGTTCCATCCAGACTTGGTCGCCGCCGAAGCGAACGAGCGCTACCGTGCGTTCGAGGCAGCGCTGGCCAAGGAACAGGGGCGCCCTGCCGACATCGACCGGCAGATTTTCGATGAGCGAGGCGATCAATCCGCTCCCCTCATCGGCCGTTGGTTCGATCATGTGCTGGGACCGACGCCCGCTTAGATTTGCGCTACGAGCCACTCGGCGAATGGGAAGGCACAGGTAAAGGCCGGTGAGACCGCGTTCAACACATGGGTGCTGTGCGCGTCGCCCTGCACGCGGAAGTCCATGTCGAGCTGACCGCTGCGGGTGTCGAGCAGCTGCGCGCGGATGCCCGGTCGGCCCCACAGCCGGAACTGTTCCTGCCGCACCCCAGTGATGAGCTCAGACGCCTGTCCTGCAAGCACCCGGCGAAACATCTTTGGCAGTTCGCGCCTGGCCAGTCGCCGAAAACGCACATTCCGAGCGAACAGGGCCGCCTCGCGGGCCACAACCTGGGCCAGTTCGCGCCCAGAAAAGCCAGCCATTCCACCGTAGTTCTCGCGCCAAAGCGCCGGCATGGCGGTTGGGCCGACCATGGTGCGCCCGTCAGCGGTCAGCGTCATGTGCACGCCCAGAAATGGCATGTCCAGGTCGGGCACGGGGTAGACATGGGTGCGCAGCGAGCCCGGCGGCTCGTCCGAGTGAAGATATAGGCCCTTGAACGGCAGGATTCGATGGTGCTCGCTGAATCCAAAATCACGGGCCACCCGGTCAGCGTGCAAGCCCGCCGCGTTCACCACAAACCCCGCGGACACGGTGCCTGCACTGGTCCGCACACCGTCCACGTCACGGCCGCGGTAGGACGTCGAAAGCAGGACCTCACAGCCCCGTGAGCGCACGTCGCTCTCCAGAGCCCCCATGACGAGACCGGGGTTGACCGACGCCGTGGTGGGCGAGAACAGAGCGCGGTTCGTCGTCCTGACGCGGGGTTCGATCTCACGAGCGTCATCCGCCGAGATCAATTCAACGTCGACCCCGTTCGCCTGCCCCCGTCGCAGCAGCTCATCAAGGGCGTGCTCTTCGGCCTCGTTGCGCGAGACCACGAGTTTGCCGCAGCGGTTGATGGGCAGGCTGCGGGCTTCACAGAACTCGGTCATTCTGCGGTTGCCCTGCACCGAGAAGCGCGCCTTGAGGCTGTCCTCGCCGTAGTAGAAGCCCGCGTGTAGGACCCCGGAGTTTCGGCCGCTGGCGTGCATGCCGCATCGAGCTTCCTTTTCGATCACCATGATCGACGCTTTGGCAAATCGGTCCCGCAGCGCCAATGCGGTGCACAAGCCAATCACCCCACCACCGATGACCAGAAAGTCCGGAGTTCCGTTCACGGCGGCATGAGCCAGGTGTCGGGGACGCCATCGAGCTGTAGTTCGACGTCGCGCCACCACACCTCTGCCGCCAGCCAGCCAGGCATGCGGACCCGGTCCTTTGCGGTGCACACCAAGGGACGGCCCTGGGCCCAACGCACCAACTCTCCCGCCAATGCCTCATCGATGCGGGCGTGGTCTCCGAGGTCGCGGAACGCCTCAACTGGAACGTCGAGTCCAGACAGCACATCGCCCGCCCTAGCGACCCCCGAGAAGGCTGCAACGGGCCCACGAGGCTCGCGGGCGGTCTCGTCGCCGTGAAACCAAGGTCCAAAGTGCCGCGTGGCGTACGCGACCGGCTGGGCCCACGGCCATGATCGAGGCCCACCGTGGTGCACGATGACCCCATGCACACGGGCTGGCACCGCATCGGGTTCTCGACGCCAGCCCTCGGGCAGCATGCCTGCGGCGTCCACAAAGCGGGCATCCACCACGGCGAGATCCAGGTCGCGATGCAGACGTCGGTGCTGGAGCCCGTCATCGACAAGCACCACCGTGGCCCCGGCGTCGACCAGCAGATGGCCGCAGGCGACCCGATCCGGTCCAGCGGCAACCAAGTGCCCAGCCAGGGCGTGCAGGGCTCCTTCATCCCCCAGATCGGCGGCAGTGGGGCATGTGCTGGAGAGTCGGCAGTCGGTACCGGCACGCTGGCGGCGGTAGCCCCGAACTGCGACGCCGACCCGATGACCGCGACCCGCGAGTTCTCGGGCCAGCCACGCGGTGGTGGAGGTGCGGCCCGGACCCCGCGCATTGGTGCTGCCCACAGAGATGACGGGCACGCTCAGGCGCTCCACCGGCAACACCGACCGGCGGTATGCGGCGTTGCGTGTCCTGCTGACCCAAGACCACAGTTCACCGGCGGGCCGAGCCCAAGGTCGAGGCGAGCTCGGAGGAGCCGCAGCGCCGATCGAACGGGACATCGCAAGCCAGGTCGACCGGGCGCTCGCAGACTGCACAATGGCCTTTGACGGGGCGCATTCCGCTCGCTTGAGTGCTTGACGCAACTCCGCCGGAGTGCGCACCAGGTCCGCATCCGCGAAGGAATCGGGATTCGATGAGCGATGCGGCCCCGCGACCACCGGCACGCCCGCGGCAGCGGCTTCGGCACCACTGTGTCCTCCCAGCCCGGGATCGAAGGTGCCCCCAATGAACGCAGCACGCGCGCCGACCAGGCACGCGCTGAGCTCTCCAAGCGTGTCCAAGAGCACCACATCGAGCCGCGACGGGACGTCGTTTTCGAGATCAGTACGGCGTGCCCAAGGCCTGCCAGACCGGGCAAGCAGGAGGGCCACGTCATCGAAGCGACCGGGCTCTCTGGGCGCCAGCAAGAGCGACGTCTGCGGGTCGATCGCGTCGAGCAAGGCCTGTTCATCGCCTGCCCGCGTCGAGACGCCGACGATGAACGGCCGCGTCCAAATGAGTGGATTTGTGCGGGGTGGCCGGCTGCTCTTGAGATCGCCGGTCACCGCCACTTGAACCCGGCCTCCGAACCACTCGGCCTCGCTCTGGTCGCGGCACAGGGCCTGGGTCACCTCGCCCTCCAGCGGTGCAAACAGACCGACGCGGCCAAGCATTCGGGTCCAGCGGCCGGCCTTGGCGCTGACCCGAAACACGGGCACCCCCGCGTCCATGGCCAGACGCGCGAGCTGGGGCCACCAACACCCCTCCACAAAGGCCAGAGCGCACGGAAGCGCTTCTGCCCAGAGCGGGGCCAGAATCCACGGATGGTCGACCGGTCGGGCAGCCGCCACGATGCGCCCACCACTGCGTTGCGCCACCTGCTGCGCGACCCGCGTCCCGGTGTCGGTATCGGCCGTGATCAACACGCGGCCGGGCACCTCGGCAGCCAGCGCTTCGGCAGCTCCGACCTCGCCGACCGACGACGCTGCAATCCACACCACTCCGGGCGACACAGCAGGCAGGTCAACCCCCCAGCGCGCTCGCCAGTCGTCGCGCATCCGCGGTAACAAGGCGGTGGCGGCCGCCCACACCGGGAGCCATGGCGTACTCAGCGCGGCGAGTGCCGAGACCGTCCGCCGGCCATTCACCCTTGGCCAGCCTGCTGGGCCCGCCACAGGGCGGCGTACTGACCCTTCTTTTTCAGCAGCAGCTCGTGAGAACCATCCTCGACGATGCGTCCGGCGTCCATCACCACGATGCGGTCCGCGTGACGGGCGGCCGACAGGTCGTGAGCGACCATGACGATCGTGCGCCCGTGCCGCATCTCATACAGTGTACCCAGCACCTCGGCCTCGGTCCCTGAATCGAGCTGGTTGGTGGCCTCGTCCAACAGAATGATGCGCGCTCCGGTGATCAGCGCTCGCGCCAGGCAAATTCGCTGGCGTTCGCCGCCAGAAAGCCGCTTGCCCAATTCGTCGAGGGGCGTATCGATGCCCGCTGGCAGTCGCTCAATCAGCGAGCCGGCTCCCGCTTGCTTGAGGGCGGCGATGACCTGCGACTTGCTTGCCTCGGCCAAGCCGAGCCGAACGTTCTCGGCGACGGTGCGCGCGAAGACGAAGTCGGACTGTGGCACGACCGCGACCGCGGTCCGCAGGGAATCCAGCGACAGATTGCAGATATCGACCCCACCCAAGCGAATCTCGCCCACATCGGG
>CAYYHT010000271.1:0-9396 GCA_964471355.1 uncultured Enterobacteriaceae bacterium | reverse complement strand
CGAGGACCCGCGGGAGTTCAGCACCGAGCAGATCACACCGCGCAGTGAGCTGGGTGGCGGCGAGCACGGGGAGCTGCCCACGCTGCTGCTGGCGATGCTTCAGGTCGAAGACGAGCAGCTGCCCGTGGTGGAACCCGCGGCCTTTCTCAATCCAGGAGACCTCGAGGCCCTGCCCATGTTGCTCGCAATGAACGCAGAGGCGGGAGGGTGATCATCGGACAGGACCAAGCCATCGCCGCCCTGCGCCAGCTCGCGTCGGACCGCACGGGTGTCGATCCTGCCACGCCGAGCTCTGCCAGGCTGATGACCGCCGCTCGAGCTGCCCTAGGCGAAGATGTGCGGCCCGGCGAGATCATCGTCGCGGCACAGGCGCTGCACCTTGGCTTGGTCCAAGAAATCACCCGCGCGGCCGTGGTGTGCGAGACCTTCTTCTGTCGCGGCCCGCTCGATTTCGCGGCGGTGCAGGACCATGTGCGAACGCTGGGCAACCGGCCCATCTCGGCCTGGAGTGCGGCCTGTGCAACTGGTGAGGAGGCCTACACGCTGGCTGCGGCGCTGATGGCCGCCGGCTGCAATGCCCCGTCAGTTCTGGGGACAGACCTGGTTCCCGACCACATCGCCGCGGCAAATGCAGCGACCTATGGGCGCTGGTCTGTGCGCATCGCCGAGCTCTTTCCGTTGCTGAATGGCTGCAAGGACGGCGCCTACACGGTCAGGCAAGACGTGCGCGATCGAGTTCGCTTTCGGGTCCACAACTTGCTGCAGCCGCTGCCGCCACGGCGTCCGTTCGACATCATCATGTGCCGCAACGTACTGATGTATCTGCCGACCAAGCGTCGCCGGGTGGTGCTGCAGAACATGCTGAGCGTGCTGTCCAAGGACGGCCTGCTGATCTTGAGCGCGATGGAGTTCGACCCCGTGTCGCTGCCCGACGGCCTCGAACAGCTGCCCATGGACAGTGTGCAAGCCTTTCGACTTCGCCGCGCCGGCTCCAAGAAGTCGCGCCCGGTCTCGGCGATTCCGAGTCGCTCACAGCGGGTTCAACCTCGGGCGCAGACCCGTCCGCCAGCGACTCCGGCGCGCAACCGCGTTCAGCAAGCGGACAAGCGACCGCCCGTGGAGGGGGGCGCCGATGCGGTCCGCGAGCACGTGGTCATTCTCGAGCAGATTGAATCCGGCCGGCGCCCACGCGCCTTGCGCCGGCTGAAGAGCATGCGCCAGCGGTGGCCGGACTACTTGCCGGCGATGCTTGAAGAAGCGCTGCTCGAGAGCGGGCAGGGCAACACAAAGGCGGCACGCAAGCTCATGCAGGGGATCTTGATGATGACCGACGACCGTCCGGTTCTCGAGATCGTCAAGGGCCCAGAGGATCTGCCTGTGAAGTACTTCCGCATGGCCGCGGCGGCCTATCTGCGTGAGAATCGGAGCAACCGTTGAGTGACGACTTCGACGACGTGAGCCGCGCTGTGCTGCGGGCCCGGGCGGACAGGCTGCGCGCGACCCCGGACGAGGACGCCTCGGACAGCACCTACTGGGTCGCGGCCTTTGGACTGGGCGACGAGCGGTTCTCGGTCTCGCTGCCCGAGATGTTGGCCGTCTTGCCGCTGACTGCTGTGACACCGGTTCCGTTGGCTCCCAATGCGGTGCTTGGCATGCTGCGCTTTCAAGGGGCCCTCATTCCGGCGCTCAGCCTGGCGTCGATGCTGGTGGGCCGGGCTGTGCGACGCGATCCAGTGGCGTTGGTGATCGTCTCCTCCACATCGGGAAGGGTGGTGGCGTTGGACTGCGAGCAAATCCCAGGGGTGATCGGAATCGACCCATCTCGGGTGGCCATCGCTCGCGACGGCGTGTCCGAGCCCTTTGTCGAGCTCACGGCCGAGGACGGCGAGCCCATCAATCTGTTGGATGTCGACGTGCTGTTGACTGAAGGTGCCGCGTTTGGCTCTGGATGATTTCATGCGCGAGATCGTGAAGGACTTCTCGACTGAAGCCCGAGCGCTTCACGGCAAGATCACCCTCGACCTGCTGGCTGTGGAGGATGGCGAACACGATGCCAGGATGGCCGCCGCCTATGAGCGCGTCGCCCGCGGCCTGCACACACTCAAGGGCACCGCCGCAACCCTGGGGCTCCAGGACGAGTCGAACCTTGTTCATCGCGTCGAAGATGTCGTGCTCGAGGGACGCGACGGGCAGCGTGCATTGGGCACGGACCTTCTGGGCGTGGTGCTCGAGGCGCTGGACCAATTCACTGCACGGGTCGATGCACATGCTGCCGATGAAGTACTGGTGGCTCTCGATGATGTGCTTGCCCGGCTGGTCGGTTCAGAGGCGTCCGAGCCGTCACCGCCGGCAGCGTCGGCAGCGCCGACGGATGAGCAGCCGCTGGCGGTCGCACCGCTAGAAGAGGCCACTCAAGAGGCTTCAGCGGCGGAACGGGAGCCTGCCTCGGGTCAATCATTGGAACAGGAGTGGCGTGTCGACGCGTCAAAGGTCCGCAGCTTCTCGGCGGATGTCGAGAGGCTGCGTCAGGTGCGGCTGAGGTTGGTCGAACGCCACCGCGAGATCGTGTCTGTGCAACAGCAGCTGCACGCGAGTTCGGGCACGCTAAGCGCTGCTGGACAAGCCCTGCGACGAGATGCAGAGGATATCGCCGCGATCGTCGAGGGGCTCGAGGACACCCTGACTGCGCTGGCCACATTGCCGCTGCGCACCATCGTGGAGCCGATGCACCGCAGCGTTCGCGACTTGGCGCGCAACACGGGCAAGCGCGCGCGTCTGCGCATTGTTGGAGACGAACTGCGCATCGACCGGGTGGTGCTCGATGCCCTGCGTGGCCCCCTGGTGCACTTGATCCGCAACGCGGTCGACCATGGCATTGAGGCCCCCGAGGTGCGCGACGGGCGCGGAAAAGATGGCGAGGGGCTCATCGTCCTGCGTGCGGAACTGCAGGGGAACGCGCTCTTTGTCGAGGTCGCTGACGACGGTGAAGGGCTGCGCCTGGACAAAATTCGTCGGCGCGCCGTCGAGCTGGGGTTGCTGGGACGGGACGACGACATGTCCCCGAACCAGCTGCAGCAGTTCATCTTCAAGCCGGGATTTTCGACCGCCGAGTCCATCACAAGCACCTCTGGGCGCGGTGTAGGTCTAGACGTCGTTCAGGACGAGGTGGGGGCACTCAAGGGTGTGATCGAGGTGCAGTCGACGGCCGGCAAGGGCACGCGATTCCTGCTGACCCTGCCCGTGGCGCTGGGCGGCACATCTGTGCTCATCGCGCGACTGGGAGAGCACCGGCTGGGCATTCCCACCACGTCAGTCGAGAGCGTCGTTCGGGCACGGCGCAGCGAGCTGACCATCGGTCGAAACCGCATGCGCATGGAGTACCAGGATGAGGCGCTGACCGTGGTCGATCTGGGTGATCTGATGGGCCTGCGTCAGCCACTGGTCCCCAAAGACGGGCACCACATCTTGGTCATCGCCGCCCGCGGAGAGCGAACGGCACTGGTGGTCGACGAGGTGATTGCCGACGCGGATCTGGTGATTCATCCACTTCCAGATGGGCTCGATCCTCATCAGGCCTACCAGGGGGCTGCGACGCTTGCTGACGGCCAACACCTGCTGGTGCTGCGGCCCCGGTTCATGGTCCAGAGCTCGACCCGGCGGCAGACCGCAGTCAGTGGCACCCGCCAGGTGCTTGTGGTCGACGACTCGATCTCGGCACGCGCCCTGCATCGCACGGTGCTCGAAGCGGGCGGGTTCTCGGTGCACACCGCCAGCGGTGGCCTTGCCGCTCTCCAACAGCTCGATGTCACCGCCTATGACGCGGTCATTAGCGACATCCACATGGATGACTTGGATGGGCTGACGCTGACCGCGCGCATTCGAGACAAGAAGGAGACCCGTCATCTGCCGGTCATCCTGGTCACTGGAAACGTCGATGACGATGTGCGGCTGGCGGCCACGAATGTGCGAGCCGACGCGTTGTTGAGCAAATCGGAGTGCGCCGCGGGGAACCTGCTCGCCGCGGTTCAAAAAGCCATTTCAAGGAAGGCGTCTTCTGATGGGTAGCGTTGCAAGGGTACTGGTCGTCGATGATTCGGCGTCTTTCCGCAAGCTGCTGGTGCAGCTGCTGAGCGCCGATCCGCGCATCGAAGTGGTGGGCGAGGCAGCGGACGGCGTCGAGGCGACCTTGGCCGCCCGCGAGCTGCGACCAGACGTGATCACAATGGACGTCAACATGCCCCGCATGGATGGTCTCGAGGCCGTTCGCGAGATCATGTCGACCGACCCCACCCGCATTCTGGTGCTGGCCAGTGTCGAGAATCGCTCCGCGGTGGACCTGACCTTTCAAGCGGTGGGCGAGGGAGCCCTCGAGCTTCTAGCAAAGCCGAATGTCTCCAATATGTCCGAGCTGGCAGCTTGGGGGCGGACAGCCATCGACTCGGTGCTGCTGATGGCCGAGATTCCAGTGATTCGACGCCGCCGCACGTCGGTTCCCCGCCACGTGCCGCCAGCAGGCTCCAAGGTGCGCGCCATCGGATTGGCTGCCTCGGCGGGGGGGCCTGTGGCCTTGGCCAAGGTGCTTGGGCGCCTGGAGGGGGTGGACGTGCCGGTCCTGATTGCCCAGCACATCGCACTTGGCTTCAGCAAGGGCTTGGTGCGCTTCTTGGGCGACAGCAGCGCGCTTCCGGTGACGTTCGCAGAGCATGGGCAGCGTCCTCGGGCTGGCACCATCTACTTGCCGCCAGATGGCTGCCACCTCGAGGTCGATTCGGCAGGCGCCTTGGTGGTCGATGCCGGGGATGATCTCTTGGTGCCCAGCGCCGACCGGCTGCTGGGCTCGATGGCGGACCACTATGGGGCCGCCATGATCGGTGTGGTGTTCACGGGCATGGGTGACGACGGCGCTGAGGGCCTGCTCAAGGTGCGGCGTGCGGGTGGTGTGACCGCCATTCAGGACCAGGCCACCGCGATGGTCTTCGGCATGCCCGGTGCCGCATTGAAGCTCGGCGCCGTCGAGCTGGAGCTGGCGTTGGACGCCATCGCGCCCTTCCTGCGAGCCAGGTGCTCGCCCCATCGTTCTTCGTTCCAAGGAGTTGGCCAATGAATGCGCGCAACTGGACGCTTCGAGCACAGCTCGTGTCCCTCGTCATCATGTTGTTGTTGGTGCTCAGTGCGGTGCTGTTCACGCTGCTGCCTCAGCGCATGAGCAACCAGTCGCTAAAGCTCGTCAGCAGTCAGGCAGACGGCGTCGTGGTGGCCCTGCAAGCAGCGGTCGGCGCCGGCGTTGAGTTCGAGCAGGCAGCGCAGCTCGAGACCCAGCTCAATGAGCTGAGAGAGCCGCTGAATATGAACTATGCCCGCATCTACAAGGCCGACAACAGCCTGCTCGTAGCGACTGACGCCACGGCGCCGAAGACGCTCAGCGTGGCGTCGAGTGGCGGCATTGAAAAGCAGGAACTGGACGGGATTCTGCACGTTCGGTCCCCATTCGAGTCCAATGGCATTGAGGCCACGCTGGTGCTGGGCTTCTCGCTGGACCGGCTTGAGCAGCAGCGGCGCCAGAATCAGGTCACCGTGGCATGGATTTCTGCGCTGTTGGTCCTGCTGGGCGCCGTAGCGACATTAGGCATTGGAACAGTGCTTTCGCGGCCCATCCAAGAAATGTCGGTCATTGCCGGCCAGATTGCCGAGGGACGCATTGGAGATGCCGAGCGCAGCTTGGCAGAGATTCGACGGGTCATCGGAGACGGTCAGCAGACCAGCGAGGTGAACCAGTTGGTTGTGTCCTTTGGGGCAATGGTTGGCTCGCTGAAAGAGACGGTCATCACGCTCACGAGCTCGTCGGGCTCGCTTGGCCAAGCCCGGGACATCTTGAGCGAGCTGGCAGCAGCCCAGTCCGAGACCATCACGCGCCAGGCTGCGTCGCTGCAGGAGACACAGGTCACCGTTCAAGAAATCAAGCAGACGTCGGAAGTGGCGACGCAGAAGGCCGATGCGGTGCTGGCCGCAGCGGTGCGCGCTGATGAGATTGGCAAGAGTGGCTCTGCTGCGATTGAGCAGTCCCTGGGGGGTCTGTCCGACATCCGAAATCAGGTTGAAGACATCGCGGTCAAGATCGGCGAGCTCTCTGAACGCACCGACCAGATCGGTGGCATCACCCAGACGGTCAAGGATCTGGCCGACCAATCGAATATGTTGGCGTTGAACGCCACGATTGAAGCGGTTCGGTCCGGTGAGCACGGCAAGGCCTTTGCGGTGGTCGCCCGCGAGATTCGAAGTCTGGCCGACCAGTCGGTTCAGGCGACGGGCCGGGTCCGCGAAATCCTGGAAGACATCACCGATGCGACCAGTGACGCTGTACACATCAGTGAAGCCGGCCGTGGTCGGGTCGAGACGAGTTTGGTGCAGCTCAATGAGTCCGGCGAGAACTTGCGGCAGCTCAGCGACATCGTGCGCTCGAACTCGTCGGCGGCCAGGCAGATTGCGGCGGCTGTAAGCCAGCAGAATGCGGGTGTGACCCAGATCGTGAGTGCCCTCGCCAGCTTGTCTGAGATGATGGAAGACGCGGTCAGCCGCGTCGAGGAAACCAAACGTGCAGCCATGACCTTGTCGACGATTTCCCAGGAAGTCTCGGCCGTTGCTGACCAGTACAGGCTCTAGGAGACATCATGAGCGACCATCGCGGAGAAATTGTCATCATCGACGACGCCGAGCTCGTTGTGCGGGTGTTGCGCAAGGCGCTGGAAGGTCAGGGCTGGAACGTGCGCAGCGCCAACAGCGGTGCCGCCGGAGTGGCCGAGGTGCGCAGGCAACGGCCCGACGTGGTGATCTCCGATCTGCACATGCCGGACATGAATGGGCATCAGGTCATCGAGGCCCTGCACCGCAGTGATCGCCAACTTCCGGTCATCTTGTTGAGCAGCGATGCAGAGCTGTCCGCTGTGCTTGGGGCTGTGCGTCGAGGTGCGTTCGACTACGTGCTCAAGTCCGACCTCGGCAACCTGTCGGCGGCGGTAGAGCGCGCCCACGCCTATTCGAAGCAAGCGTCCGGGGGCCCATCAGGCGACCTGGAGCCTGCGCTCGACGCGCTTCGACTGCGCTTGGTCGAGCTCGAGAATGCGGCACTGCGCTCTCAGGACGGGGACATGTTGCGTCGCTTTGATGCGGTCAAGACGGCAGCGGCGGCCGTCGCATCGGCGGGGGGGCAGACATGGGACTAGGGCAGTCCGAGGTCGTGGACAACTGGACCGTGCGGGGACCGATTGGCTCGGGCGGCATGGCCGATGTCTACCTGGTTGAACACAACGACCTGGGCTCGATGCATGCGCTCAAGCTGATGAGCGGTGCGGGCGCAGTCGTGCGACAACGCCTGATCGCCGAAGGCCAGATGCAGGCCAAGGTGAAACACCCGAACCTGGTGCTGGTCACCGACATGTTGGAGGTGCACGGCGAGCTGGGCTTGGTGATGCAGTATATCGACGGTCCAACCTTGGGAAAGTGGCTGCGCGAGGACCACGCCTTGCCGCAGCTGATGACCATCTTTTTGGGCATCGTCAACGGCATGGGCTTTGCCCACAAACAGGGCTTTATTCATCGGGATCTCAAGCCCGGCAATGTGCTGCTCGAGATGACCGGTGACGGATGGAAGCCGAGAATCATTGACTTCGGGCTGGTAAAGGCCGTGGATGTAGACGGCAAAGGTGTGGGCACCGACCAGACCAGTCCGGGCGCGATGATGGGCACCCCCGAGTTCATGGCGCCAGAGCAAGTGACAGACGCCTCGACGGTCGATGTGCGTGCCGACATGTGGGCTCTCGGAGCATTGCTGTACCGCATTGTGTGCGGGGTCAATGCCTTCCCGCAGGAGGGGATCATGAACATCCTCAATGCGGTTGTGGGGGCCAAGTACATCGATCCGCGCGAGCATGACCCCTCGCTTCCCGACATCATTGTCGATGCCATCAATGGGCTGCTCGTCATTCGCCGCGAAGAGCGCATTCCGGACTGTGAGACCCTGCTCAAAGTGCTTGGGGTGGTTCCTGACCCTCACAATGACGCCGCACCATGGAGGGGGAATACAGAGTCAGGCAACGACGAGACGTGGCCCGCGATGGCGCCGCGACTGAGCCTGCCACCGAAAGACCGGGCGGCAGCGCCCGTTTCGACTGAGCCGGCGGCGCCGATTCCTCTTCCCGTGGCGATCGGAGTCGGTGTATTTCTAGCGCTGGGCAGCCTGCTGTGGCTGTGGCAGGGGGTCTGATGGGCGAGCTCGATTTTGGCGATCTGACGTCTCTGGTGCCAGAGTCCGAGGCCCCGGTGCTCTTGACTCAGGGCCAGAAAATTGGCCGATACATCGTCGAGACCGAGATCCACTCCGGTGATGGCGTGACGATCTATCGAGGCCGCCACAACATGCTGGACTCGGCCCATGCGTTGAAGGTCGTCAACGTCTCCTCCCCGTCCGTCAAGGACGCATTGGTTGCTGAAGGCCGTCGGCTGGCGAAGCTGCAGCATCCAAACTTGGTGCTGGTGAGCGATGTGGTGCCCGTCGGCGATGCCGCGGCCGTCGTCATGGAGTTCGTGGATGGCCCGACGCTCGAGGTCTGGTTGACCACCAACAACCCATCACGGGAACAGGCCCTGGAGCTGTTCGCCGGGGTGGCTCGCGGGGTGCGCGAGGCCCAACATGCGGGGCTGATTCACGCAAATTTGTGCCCGGCTCACATCCTCATCGAGGACGCTGGCGGAGTCCTTAGGCCGAAGATCACGGGATTTGGTGTTGCGCGGAGTGCCGATGGCACCCAGCTCGATCCCGCTCATCCGAGCATGGGGGACCCCCGCTATGCGGCACCCGAACAGTTCGAAGATGCGCGGGTCGTCGACCAGCGAGTCGATCTGTATGCATTGGGCTGCATTCTGTACGAGCTGTTGGCGGGCAAGCCGCTGTACGCCGGTTCGGATGCCTTTTCCGTCATGGCCGAGATGGAGCAACCCTGGGTGATGCCCGACGGCATGCCGACCACCCTGCGGGTCCTGCTCAAGCAGCTGCTGAAGACCGACCCGGCCCAGCGCATGAAGTCCGCCGTTGAGGCCGTCGACGCAGTTCGGCCGCTGATCGCTGAGCACTCCAGTGAGCATCCGATGTGGACGGCGAACAACCCCACGCTTCCGGGGGTTCAGCCGAAAGCCGAAGAGCCCGCGTCGCGCAGTGTGGTGTCCCTGAGCCCCCCGGTGGTGACTCCGACTCGGAGCATCACGCCAGCGATGATGCTGGCGGCCGGGCTTCCATTCGTCACGCTAGGGCTGTTTGCCCTGTGGACGCTGGTCAGCGGTTGAGCGCCAGATAGTCGGTGGCGATGGTTCGATAGAACCGCGCAGGCAGGACATCCGGGCCGT
>CAYYHT010000270.1:0-9427 GCA_964471355.1 uncultured Enterobacteriaceae bacterium | reverse complement strand
GAAATAGCTGGGGGGCAGACGACGTCGCCACCCTTCTGAACTGGCTCAGCCACCTGCATCGCGTCGATGTCGCCCCTGAACAGCTGCTGTACAACCACAACATGCGGGCACTCAACCACGCCCACATCTTTCGCATTCCGCTCGACCCCCACAACGGACTGGGCATCGACATCGGCGATGAGCTCAAGGCCGACCGAGACTACGTGGCCGCGGTCCACGCACTTGGTGAGCTGTATCTATGGAACGGCTCGGCGCTCAACCACGGCGACTTCTATCCAGGCAGTTTCGTGCGTGCCGGCGGGCAGCTTCGAGTCATCGATCCCGAGTTTTGCTTCCTCGGCCGCCCGGAATTCGATGTTGGCGTATTCGTCGCACACTGGCTGCTGACGGGCCACGATGAGTCCGACGTGAAGGGGCTATTCGACGTCTACGAGGAGCCGTACGGATTTGAACGGAGCCTGGCCCTTCAGTTTGCCGGGGTCGAGATCATGCGCCGCATTCTGGGTGTGGCCCAGCTGCCACTGTCGTTTGACGAGGATGGACTGCGCCGATTGCTGGACATCAGCCGACGGTACGTCCTGTCGTGATTGCCCTCGCCTTGCTGCTGTCGTGCCAGCCCCAGCCCCAGCCCCAGCCGGAAGCCGAGCTCCAGCCCGAGCCCGAGGTCCCTCCGGTCGAGGCCGTGGCGCAGCCTCCGCTGCGGGTGTGGATCGACGCGGACTGCTCGGCCGGAGTGCCCAAGCGAGACATCGACGACGCCGTGGCCATGATCCAAGCCTTCAACTCCGGCGAGCTCGACGTGGTCGGCATCTCAACGGTGTTCGGAAACGCAGCGCTCGACGACACCGACCGCCTGGGTCGAGAGGTCACCACCCGCTTCGGCCCCGCAACGTTGCCCGTTCACCGCGGTGCGGCCCAGGCCGCCGAACACGACACCCCGGCGGTCGCCGCATTGATCGCAGCCCTGGAGCGCGAGCCGCTGACCATCTTGGTCCTGGGTCCGGCCACTAACATCGCCGGCGTGCTCGCCAGTCGACCCGATCTGGCGGTCAAGATGACCGAGGTCATCGCCGTGGCTGGCCGACGACCAGGGCAGCGGTTTACCACCGGCACGGCCAATGCCAAGGGGCACCGAGACTTCAACTTCGAGCAGGACGCCGCCGCGTTCGAGAGCTTGCTGGCTGCTGATGTGCCGCTGACCCTGACTCCTTGGGAGATCAGCTCTGAAGTGTGGATCACCGACGCCGAGATCGAACGCTGGGCCGCTGGACCAGCCGCCGCCCGGTGGCTGGCACAAGCGGTGCCCAGCTGGATCGACCTGTGGAAGGAGCGGTTCGAAGTGCCCGGCTTCAATCCCTTTGACACGCTGGCCGTCGGCTACCTGACCCATCCACAGCTGTTCACCTGCGACACCCACCCAGTCGGCATCGAACGGCACCCGAACGATGTCACCGATCCAGCCATGCAGGGTGATGTCACCAGTCCGGACAAGCCGTACCTGCTGGTGGCCGCGCGTCTTCCCTACACGCGCACCGCCACGTACTGCCACACGGTCGATCCCTCTTTCCGCGAGGTGCTGATGCAGCGCCTGCTCGTTGAAGCGGCGGACCCCAGAAAACCCTAGGGCTTTGGCTCATCGGGTGTGGGGTCAAACCGCTCTTCCAATCCCTCGATCTCGGTCAGCCACAACTCGACACGGTGATTCCGCTTGCGGCCCTCCTCGGTGTCGTTGTCGCCGATGGGCTTGGTGTCGGCCCAGGACTCGGCGTGGGCGGGCTGGGTCGTCTTCATGTCGCGCAGAACCCGCAGAACCAGCGCACTGCGGGCAAAGCCGAGCTCCCAGTTGCTGGCTAGCTCGGCACTGTGAAAGGCCGAGTTGTCCGTGTGGCCGCGGATGCTCATCTCACGCCCGTGCAGCTTACTGAGCGCGTCCGCTGTCTGCTGCAGGATGTCGTCTCCGCGCGGCGAGAGCATGACCCGACCCTCTTGAAACAGCTTGGCAGCGGGCAATGTCACTACTGAAGCCTCACCTCGGCGCTCAACCGTCACCCAGCCCTCTTCGACGAGTGGGGCGAACTGCTCGATCAGCCGCTGGTGGCGCTCGGCCACGCGACCCTCCGCAAACTCGGCCTGTGCCTCGTGGGCCAGTGCCCGCTTCATCTGCTCAACCGATGCGAGCACCATGGGTTCGACCTCCCACGGCGGACAGACCGGCGGCGTCTTGGGGCGGCGACGACGGGTAGGCGGTGGAGGAACCGGACACTCGGGAGGGGTACTGGCAATCGACAGCAGTTCGGCGTACTCGAGCTGCAGCTCGCGCAGCTCACCGATGTGTCCCATGTCCCGGTCGGCCAAGGCATCGAGCTGCATCTGTCGGCTGTGAATCTGTTTTTCCAGATCTTTGATCTGCATCAGCAGAGTGGACGCCTCGCCGCGACTGTCCGCCTGATGCGCGGACAACGCGGTCCGGGTCGCGTCAAGCTGCATCACAACCAACTCGTGATTGTTGCGGCTCACACATGACGCGGAGGCGAGGAGCGCCAGGGCGATGATCATTGGTCTCATGATGGCGCTCACAGCAGGCTGAAGGAGGCACGTAGCAGGACCGATTGGTCCAGCTGAACGCGGTCGACAACCTGTGGCAGGTAGTCGACATTGACGAAGTAGTTGACCGAGAAGTTCCGGTTCAACCGAAGAGACAGCGTGTTTCGCCACTCGATGGTCGGCTGAAGCTGGACCACGTCGTAGAAGAACTCGATGTTTGTGGCGTAGGTCGCCCAGCCCGGCAGCTTGACCGTGGCAACGATGGTGCTCTCGAAGCCGGTGTTGTTGAAGCTGTTGACCTCGAGGTATTCGAGCTGTGATGTACTTGGGTCGTCGTTGGGCACCCAAGCGCCGCCAAATGCGTTCTGGCGAAGCCCCAGTCCCGCGCGGAAGTTGAGCTGGTACCAGCGGTTGGTCGACAGTCGCCAGTTCAGCCCCGCGCCCTCGCGCACGATGGATGGCTTGAAGGCGTCGGCGATGTGGAAGGTATCGCCAGCCTCGACCGGCTCGTCCACGACCGTCCCGTCGGCGTACTGCCGCCTATAGGTCGTGTCCTGGGTCGCCAGCAGATTGGTCGAAAATGCCTGACTCTCGGCCGAGACCCGGCTGTACGGCCCGACTCGCTCCTTGGCGAACCACGTGTACAGCAGGTCTCCGCGCAGCCGGTCACGCGCCTTGACGAACGGCAGCGGCTGCGAGCTCGTCGGTCGAATCTGCGTCGCACCCGCCTCGATCTGGGTCAACACGCTGACCGTATGCTCTTGGCGCTTGTAGGCGAACTGCCCATCCAAGAACATATTTCCCGACACCACAGACTGGTTCGGCAGGCCGATGACGTTGCTCTGCTGGCTGAAAGCGCCGTCCGCTCCCAAAATCAACGAGCTGAAGAACGGCGTGTCGAGTGTCTTTTGGGTACCGAAGTCATCTGGAAGCAGCACGCCACTGCCCAAGAAGTCCCCGGTGTTCGGATCGGCCACCAAGCGGTAGCGCACAAAGCCAGCCTCTGGCACGTACACCGACGCGAAGTCCCGCAGGGCTCGGTAGTTCGAGCCCACCTTCACGATTCGGTACACGCCAGGAGGCAACAGCCAAGTGAGGATCGCTTCGCCCTGCAGCGTGTCGGCGCCAAAGCCCGTACCGACCACCTCGCGGGTGTCGGAGCGGATCAGCTCATAGCCACCACGGTGCGGAACGCGGCGACCATCGGTCACCTCGATGCGCAGCGCTCCCCAGCTGATGGGTACCAGCGTGGTCTCGGCATCGAGCACCTCGACGGTCTGGGACGTGCCCTGGCCCGGCGTACTGGTGCTCATGATGATGGTGTAGCTGCCCGGGGGCACAATGACGCGGGATCCGGTCGGGATGTCCTGTACGCCCTGTTCGGTATCGACCAGGATGACAGGAGGCTCCAGCGCTGGGTCCGTCATCGACGGCACCAGGATGGCTCCCATGCCCAGCGGAATGACAGTGTCATCCTGCGCGAGCTGGATCTCGGGGGACGGCTGGTCCCAGATAAACGGACCACTCTGGGCCCGGGCTGTGGTGGCAGCCAGCAATGCGGCGAGCAAGCTCGCAGCCATGATCATTCGATGGGGCATGACGGGTTGCCCTCCTTTGCGAACTTCCGGATGGCATCGATCTGCGCCTTGACTCCCTTCGTAGCGAAGGAAGAGGCCAAAGACGCAGGAATCCTGCCGCCCGGGTCAGTCCAGACGTAGTACTCGGCGTAGGTGTGGCGCGCGTCGATGGCGACGAGGAACCAGGCACCTTTTGAGAAAGCAATGGGGTAGGCCAAGTTCTGGTAGCCCTTGGCCGATGCGGAGGTGATCTCCGCTTCATTGACGCTGCTCTTGAACGTCAGCTCGCGCACACTGCCGGCGCTGTTCCGCATGATGGTGCGGTTTGGAGACGGCAGCCCAATCCACCACCTGTCCGACACCCACGGCACTTCCAGGTAGTTGAAGACCCGGCGGCCAGGCTCACAGGCTCGGCCAGCTAGCAGCTCGGAATAGCCCACCGCCGTGTAGCCAGCGTGGCGCGTTTCGTCGTTGATGGCGGACCAGAGCACCGCGATGGGCACGTCGTAGAGCACGGCTCCGTACCCCTTGCCGGTGTCGCTGCCCGCCACTTCGACCAGCCCGGTGACGACCGCTCCGTCGGCTGTGCGCTTCATCTGCGTCATCGACAATCGTGGCGCCCCAGCGGCTTGACGCTGGTCTCGGTACGGCTCGATCGCCGTCAGTTTCGCCTCGAGTTCGGCGGGGGTGACGGCAGTTGCTGTCGTGAGCCAGCTGATCAGCAGGAAGATCACCACGGCAGTGTAATGCCTGAGTGAGCCAGTGGAGTCCCTTTGTCAGCCGGAGTCCATTCCGGGGTCGCCTCGGGGAACGGAATGTCGTATGTGCGTGGACCGCCCTGGAGGCACTGTGCACATCTCCGCCACGTTCGACTCCGGAAACATCGAAGTCGTCGATGCGTCCGATCCGACCAATGTTCAGCTGAAGATCCGCCGCGATGCGGGCGAAGACCACATGCAGTGGTTCCACTTCCGCATGGGCGGCGCCCGAGGCGAGCCCGTGACCATGCGCATCGTGAACGCACACGAGAGCAGCTACCCCAAGGCATGGAACAACTACCAAGCCGTCGCCAGCTACGACCGCGAGTACTGGTTCCGGGTGCCAACGACCTACGAAGACGGTGCACTAGTCATCCAGCATGAACCGGACCTCGACATGGTCTGGTACGCCTATTTCGCGCCCTATAGCCACGAGCGCCACCTCGACCTCATCGCGCTCTGCCAAGTCGCAGACGGCGTCAATGTCGACGTCGTGGGCCAGTCCCTCGATGGCAACGACATCGAGATGCTGACCGTGGGCGATGGTCCGCTCCAGCTGTGGCTGATCGCGCGCCAGCACCCAGGCGAGAGCATGGCCGAGTGGTGGATGGAAGGCTTCCTCGCGCGCCTGCTCGACACCGACGATGCCCTGGCCATGCAGCTGCGTCGCCTGGCCACCTTCCGCATCGTGCCCAACATGAACCCCGACGGCAGTCAGCGGGGACACCTGCGCAACAACGCGGCCGGAGCCAACCTGAACCGCGAGTGGCACGAGCCGACCGCCGAACGCAGCCCCGAGGTCCTGGCGGTTCGCAATTGCATGGACCAGACCGGGTGCGACTTCTGCCTCGACGTGCACGGCGACGAAGAGCTTCCGTACAACTTCGTCAGCGGCGCCGAGGGCATCGAAGGCTGGACCAAAGTCCAGGCCGCCCTCCAAGAGGCATTTCTGTACGCATACGTCGCCGCTAACCCCGACTTTCAGACCAAGTTCGGCTACGGGGTCGACGAGCCCGGCACGGCAAACATGACGATGTGCACCAACCAGATCGCGTCGCGCTTCGACTGCTTGGCCATGACGCTCGAGATGCCTTTCAAAGATACCGCCGACACGCCAAACCCCCAGCAGGGCTGGTCCCCGGAGCGTGCGGTGTCGTTGGGCGCCAGTGCGCTGCACCCCATCGCAGCAGTGATCGGAAACCTACGCTCATAGCGGCTAATCGGCCAGCGGGGTACGCTTAAGGTCATGGCGTTGCCCACCAGTGACCGGTTTCAGGGGTGTCTCGTCGGCCAGGCTCTGGGCGACGCGCTCGGATTTCCAGTCGAGGGCTACGGCCCCGAGTACACCAGCGCATACGTCGACGGACCCGGATTTGGCACCGCCCGCGATCCGTTCCCACTGGGCCAGTACACCGACGACACCCAGCTCGCCCGCGAGCTGTTGGACAGCTGGGTACAAGCTGGCGAGTGGCGCCCCGAGGACTTCGGCCAGCGCGTCGCCGCCATCTTCAGCGAAGGCCGCATCGTCGGCCGTGGCCGTGCAACCCAAGAGGCGGCGGAACGCTTGACTGCGGGAGTGCCCTGGCAGGAATCCGGCACTCCGGCCCCATCAGCGGGCAATGGGTCGGCCATGCGCAGCGCACCCGTGGGCCTCATGTGCGTCAACGACCCCGATCGACTGGTGACTCTGGCCGCAGAGCAAAGCCGCATCACCCACGCCGACATCCGGTGTCAGGCCGGTTCGGTGGCCATTGCGGCGGCGGTTGCCATTGCGCTCCAAGACGACAAGCGCGACCCGTGGGACTTCTGCGAGCGTGTCGCGGTGCACGTCGCCAAGGTGGACGCCGAATTCGCGGGTCATGTGCGCTGGCTGGCTGACATTCTGCCGGTCCAGCCCGACGCCGCGGCCCCTATGGTGGCCGGTCGCGGCCGAAGAGAAGGCTACAGCGACGAGTGGCATGGCATCTCCCCCTTTGTGGTACCCAGCGTGCTGTGGTCGCTGTACTGCTACCTGCGAGCCGGCGAGGAAGACCTGTTCATGGATGCCGTGCGCATCGCCATCCGCGCCGGAGGCGATGTGGACACCACCGCCGCCATGACCGGTGCCATTGCCGGCGCGCGCATCGGACTGGGCGGCCTGCCGCAGATGGCCGGCACCGTCAACGACCGCGGGACCTGGGACTATGACCAGCTCGCCGACCTAGCCAAACGCGCCCACAAGCTGCTCTAGCGCACTGCAAGCGCGGTGGGTTCAGTCTACTTCGCCGAGATCAACGCCTGGATGTTTGCCTCGAGCTCGTGCTTGCCGCGCTCGTCGTAGCCGATGGTGCGCTGCCGGATGGTCCCTGACGAGGTGATCCAGAACGTCGATGGCACCCCTCGAGCATCAAATCGGCCCATGAGCGAGCTGTCAGCGTCGACGGCAATCGGGAACGGCAGTGGCATCTGACGCAAGAAGGCCTTGGCCTTGGGCGTGACCTTGTCGACGTTGACGCCAATCACCACCAGGCCCTGGTCCTTGTACTTGGTGTACATCTCGGACAGCACCGGAAGCTCCTTGCGGCAGGGCTGACACCAGCTCGCCCAGAAGGTCATGATCGTCGGCTTGCCTGCGATATCGGCGCTGCCCAGCGGCTTGCCTTCGATGTCGCTCAGTTGCCAGTCCATGACTTGGTCACCCACCTTTCCGCCGGGATGGTGGTCGGCGGTGAGCCCGTCGGGAAGCGGTCCCTGGCAGCATCGGAAGCCCGTTGCGGCATCTTCGAGGTCGGGTGCGAGGCTGTCCTTGAAGTAGCCGCAGCGCGCCGACCCACGCGAGTAGTAGGAGCCGCCTTTGACACCGGCTCGGCCCGGATCGAGCCCGACCCATTCCTTGACCACGCCCTCGAGATCGTAGATGCCCGACGGGGTCGCGCACTTGGGATGCACGCCGGTCAGGATCGGCTGGGGATCGTCCTTGGCTCGCGCCGCCGCGCACCATGCGTCCTGGGGGTATTGCCCGTACGGATGCGCATTTCCTTGAATCGGATCGTCGCTAAACACGCCGTCGCGATCGCGGTCAATCGGCTGGGCTCCGGTGCATGCCATGAGCCACTCGGCTTCGGTGCACAGGCGCTTGCCCGAGGCTTCGCAGGCGGATTTGGCATCGAACCAAGAGATGTTGCGAGCGGGCTCGACGCCCGGCTTGGACACGGCCTTGCCGCCCTCGACGGTGGCCTCAAAGGCATCGATGGTCAGCTGACCGTATGGCCCGGGCACCGTGACCTGCGTGGGTTCCCCGCTCAGGTCGCCAAACACCTCGCCTTCGATGTCGATGTCGAGCAGCACCCGGTCAGTGGGATCGGCGGCAATGGCGTCGATCGCCGCGCGAATCACCCAGATCGGCTGGGCTCCCGAGAACCGCCGGCCGTTGATGAAGAAACCTGGCGTGCCGCGCACGCCGACTTCCGAGCCAACCACGGTGTTCGCGCGAATCTTGTCGACGGTGGCCGGGTCGTTCATGCACATGTCGAACTTGGCCATGTCCAGGCCGTTCTGCTTGGCATAGCCCATCAAGTCGCGGTCTTTGAGGTAGCGGCTGTTGTGGAACATCGTGTCGTGCATGTCCCAGAACTTGCCCTGTTCATGCGCGCACTTGCCGGCAATCGCCGCCCCGCAGGCGTACGGGTGCATGGTCTTGGCGCGATCGGACAGCTCGGCGCTGTTGCAGTCCCCGTGCATGGGGAAGTCGTACCAAGCAAAGCGCAACTGCTCGGGGCGCTCCTCGGCGAGCGCTTCCATCGTTCCCGCCAGCTTGCTGCAGAAGGGGCATTGGAAATCTTCGAAGAGCACGATGGTGACCGGCGCATCGGCGGGTCCCTTGCTGGGAATATCGGCGGTGACCGGGATGACATTCACCTCTTTGGGAATGACAAGCCGTCGCGTCTTTGGCGCCTCGGCCGCAGGCTTTGCGACAGGCGTCTCGGCCGCAGGCTTGGCAGGGGCCTCGTCTTCCACGACGACGACCACCTCTTGTTCGGCCGGCTCGGCTGGCTCGGGCATCACGGCCGCCACAATGGGCGTGCCCAGCACGATCCCCACCAGCAACATTGCTTCGGGTCCGCCCTCGGACAGCGCCGCGGGCACGTCCTTGATGGCCTTGAAGCTCGCACCAAAACCGTCGGGATGCAGTGCAGCACCACTCAGCAGCACGCCGAGATTCAGCGCGTCCATGATCAGGCAGTACTGGCAGATCTGCTGTACATCGACGAGCATCACGTGCACACGCTCGTCCCGGAGCGTAAGCTCTCCTTCACCCACGCCATCGTCGCCGACATGTTTGCTTAGGTGCCCCGACGGCGCGACGCGCGGCGCCCTCACTCTCGACTGGTCCAGCTACTACTGGATCGCCGTCGACGCCTGCTTCCAGACGCTCGCCGAGGAGGGCTCGCGCAAGGACGAGGTCTCCAAGCCTACGGCCGCCACGCCCTTCCGGCGCGGCCGCTTCACTTTCGCCTCGCTCGTGTGGTTCGTCGCCGGGCGCGAGCTGCGGCGCGCGCCGACGCGCGG
>CAYYHT010000269.1:9017-9430 GCA_964471355.1 uncultured Enterobacteriaceae bacterium | reverse complement strand
CCGTCATGGGCCGCCGTCAAGATTGCTGTCCACCCTTCGGCGGGCTCGACAGATGCATCGGCGAGTCCCTTGGCCGCGTCGGCGAGCGGGCCACTCAACCCGTCGAGCGCGGACTTTGCCGCCAGCCACGGAGCGAGCGTCTCGAGGTCCTCTGCGAGGGGAGCCAGTGAAGCACGAATCGGCTCTGCTGACCGGATCGCTGCCGCGATCATGCCGGTCTGCTCGGCGTGAAACAGCCCGGCCGCGTCGAGCGCATCGAGACTTGCTTGGACCTTGCGTGCACGGGCATCGGCAGCCTTGAGCTTGCCCACCAGCTCCGCGCTGCACGGATCGGCTAGCACGGCGTCTTTGACGTCCGACAACGCCGGCATCGAGCCCACCGTGGTCGCCTACCTGGAGACCCCGCCCACGCG
>CAYYHT010000269.1:0-9007 GCA_964471355.1 uncultured Enterobacteriaceae bacterium | reverse complement strand
CAGATCCAGGACGGCCTCGTGCAGCCCCAACGACGCGACGAGGTCCGAATCGGTCGCTCCTCCATCGTCCTGGAGTACATCCTTGAGCAAGCCTCGCATGGTGTGCCGGGCTTTGGACGCTTCTAAGAAGACGCGGGCCCGGGCGACCGATGCTTCGTCGAGTTGTAGCCCTAGCGGATCGAGCACTTCTCTCGCCGCGTTCTTGGCCCCAAAAGCAAAGGCCGAGGTCCACCCTCCCGACGCCTCGGTGTACTCGTCCAAAGCAGTCAGCTGGGCAGCCACTGCGGACGCATCGAACGGCTTTCCAACGAGCGCTGGCTCAATCGCCGTCTCAAGAAAGTTCCTGTCGTCGGCCGCATCGATCAGCACCTTGCGAGCGGCAGCGTGCTCGGCACTGGCCCAACGCTTCAGCAGAGCGGCATCGACCGACTCCAGCCGGTCAGCCAAGGCTGTTCGAGCGCTCGCCGCTGACTCGGCAGACCCCGACGGAAACGGGAATCCCGGGGCATCATCGGCCTCGGCCAGGGCCAGGGACTCGAGCAGGGCACCGAGTGCTTCTGCGGCGCCCTGCGGGACCGTGTCAACCCCAACCACGTCGGCCCACGCGTTGTCCGCCCAGTCCCCATCAAGTGCGTGCTTCAAGGCGGTGCGCACAGCGTCCTCGTGTCCCTCAACATCTGCCAGCCTGGCCGACCGGAGCGCCTCGGCAGCCGCCAAGGCACCGGCAGATGGCCTGAAGGCAATGCGCGCAGCGACCAGCGCGCCGAGGCCCTGAGAGCGCTGCTCGGCGAGCTGCACAGACACGACCTTTGTCTGGTCGGCAACAGCGGTGGCTAGCGCATCGAGGTCGGGGGCGTCGGGCACCGACTCGGGTTCGTCCCGAAGTGCTTGCAGGAGGGAATCACCGTCCTCGCGAGGGTCTTGCAGAGACGCAATCGCGCCCGACAGTCCGGCCTGTTCCAGCAACGCTTGGGCTTGGCCCAGCACACCGCGACCGTTGCCAATCGCCAGCACCTTGTCTTTGCGCAGCATGGCGTCAGCGACCAGGTTGGCGACGAGTTGTGCCGCTGCGGTACCGGGCGGGGCCTCGATGAACGCATTGCCCTCGCGCACAGCCGCCACGACGGATGCCACGACAGGATCAGCGGGCGTCACCAACACCGCCGGATCGCCGCCGAGTGCATCGGGGGCTGGGGCGGGCTCGCTGCGGTCGCCGCCGGCCAGAAGCGGGGCTACTGCGCCTTTGACAGCCGCGCCCTCGCTCATGGCCGCCAGGTCGCGCACCACTTCCTCGTTCTCTTGGGGGAAGACGCCGAGCACGGCGGCCGGAATGACACACTCACCTGCGGACTCGGCAGGAGCGGGCTGGAACAAGCTGTCCGCACCGACGCTCTCGGGGGGAAGCAGGTCCATGGCGGCCGCAGCTCCAGCGGCAATGTCGTTGATCTCGATCCAAGGACGGCTGCCGGACTCATCGTCGATCTGATCGAAGGTGTGCTGGGTCTCGCTGGTGATCCAATCCAGCAGAATCTGATTGGGCACCACGCGCCCGCTGCCACGGCCGATGCTGTGCAACTTCAGCGTGCTCTTGCGCCCTTGCTCGTCGAGCTCGGCACGGACTGGCACAAACACTAGCGGCGCCAGAATGCGGTCGAGCCCCTCCTCGACCACCTCGATCAGCGGCAGTCCAATAAACAGCGCGTTTCGACCAGTGTCCCGAGTGACCGCAGCCGCCTCGTCGAGCAGCTCGTCGATCTCGTCGACCAGGTGAGGCACGATCGGAAGATCGTAGGCACCTTCTGCCCCGATCAACGCCGCAACGACCGCCTCTGCCGTGTGATCGCTCGCGCTTGCCAGGCGCGCGAGGTCCAATCGAAACGGCGTCGCGTATGGATCGCAGTTCATCGCCGGGCCGTCAGTCCGGGCGGAGCGCGCTCGCGCGAGGAGTCGGTCAATCAGATTCACGGGGGTCTCCGGACAGAACGCCGATTGTACGAGACGCGATAGACTCCGCCCAATGTGGCTCACATCAATCCTGTTCTCCCTCGCCGCCATCGCCGATCGCCCGGTGGATCTCGGCCCCTTGCCAACTGCACCGCCCGCGACCGTCCGAGACGTCGCGGTCGTCGGTCAAGGCCGTCTGCTGGTCGCCGCTGAGCGCGATGGCTTCGTCGCGTTCGACGAAGGACGCGGACAATGGCGAGTGCTCGAGGCGGCGTCTGGCAAGGGCTCTGCCACCGCTCTGCACCTGACCGAAGAGGGCACCGTCTGGGCCATCCGTGGCTGCACACTCTCCAAATACGGGCCTGGCGGATGGACCCACAAGCCCCAAGCAAAGGGAAGCGCCGGCTGCCCTCTGTCCCTCGCCGGAGGACCGGAGGATTCGGTCTGGGTCGGACTCGAGCGCGGCATAGGCCAGCTGGTCGACGGTCAGCTCAAGGTCCAGGAAATGGCCGGCGAGGTCCCCCTAAACAAGGTCGGCGCAATCGCCGCAGACCACGATGGCAACGTCTGGGTAGGCACATCCGGCGGCCTTTCTCTGATTCCAGCCGACGGCGAAGCCACACACTGGACGACAGAGCAAGGCCTCGCTGACAACCGGGTCCTGGCGCTCGCCACCGATTTTGGAAATCGCGTGCTGGTCGGCACGCGCAAGGGACTGTCCCGCTGGGACCCCGCCGAAGAAGATTGGGAGGACCTGCTGCTCGATGTCCGCGTGAGCGACATCGTCGTTGGGCCCGACCAGACTTGGGTGGCAACCGACGACGGCGTCTACCAGTTGACCGGCGACAAAGAACCGGTGGCAAGGCGCTACGGACTCGAAGACGGGCTGCCCTCCTCGACCATTTTGTCCGTCTTTAGCCGCGGCGCCGTGGTGTGGATCGGTACCGATGGGGGCGGAAGCGCACGGTTCGAGCCCGCGTCCGACCGCTTCGTTGCCTGGAGTCCTCCAAGCAGCCAGTCCGCACAGCGCAGCCGAAACCAGCTGGCCGTCGCCACCGACGGAGGGGTGTGGATCGGCACAGCGGGGGGCCTGCTGCACTACGACCCCCTCACAGACACCCGCACACCCGTGACCAGCAGGGCCATCACCAGCTTAGCCATCGATGGCTCGGACATTGTCTGGGCGGCCGGGGCAGCCTCGCTGTTCAGCGTCGAGGCGTCATCGGGTGTGCTGTCGGTGATTCCCTCCGAAGCTGGCAAGGGCGTTCGCGCCATGGCCGTCGGCCCGGACGGAGCTGTCTGGCTCGTCGGCCGCACGGGGCTGCACCGCTACACACCGGCCGATGGCACATGGCAGAAGCTTGACGCGGAGTTCCCAGCCGATCTCGGTGCCATCGTCGTCGACGAACGAGGCGCGACCTTGGGCGGTGGCGACGGGCTGCTCACCTATGAGCTTGAGTCCGGAAAGCTCGAAGCCGTGGACGGAGGCCCCGAAGAAGGCGTCCGCACCCTGGCTTGGGGCCCAGACGGCACCCTGCTGGTCGGAACCTTTGGCGATGCATGGCGGCGCACAGCCGATGGCTGGACGAGCTGGAGCGAGGAGGAAGGACTCACCGAGGGCACGGTCAACGCCGTGCTCGAGACCGACAGCGTGCTGTGGCTGGGCCACTTCGAAGCCGGCCTGACTCGCATCGATCTCGCCAGCCAAGAGCTGACGGCCGTGCCCCCCACCGATGGACTGCGGGACGGCACCGTTCGCTCGCTCGCGTCGGGCTCGGACGGATGGCTCTGGGTCGGCACCGACAGCGGACCCCAGGCCTATCACCACGAAACTGGCGCTTGGCGGCACATCGTGGACCGGCTGGCCACCCCAGCAGAAGGCGTCGACCAGCTCATCGAGGCCGACGACGGCGCGCTGTGGATGATTGCGGACGGCGGCGGTGCCCTGCGGTTCGATCGGCCAACCCAGCAGTGGGCTCGCTTCATGGCCGCGGACGGATTGGCAGATGACTCGGTCAACGACGTCTGGCCCGACTCCGATGGCGGTGTGTGGTTCGCCACGGACTCCGGGCTCAGCCACCGCGACCCCGACGGGTTGATGACCACGCGCGTGCCCGCATTCGGTGCCGATCGCATTGGACAGGTCGTCCGCGACGGCACCGGAGCACTCTGGGCCCTCGTCGACCAAGGGGAGCTGCACCGGCAAGACCCCGCCACTGGCACCTGGTCGCGCATTCGCGAGACCCGCGAGGGACAGCGCCTGTACCAGGTCGACGATGGCGTGTGGGTTGAACTGATGCCCGAACCCGACCCCGAGAGCATGTCGGGCTTCCCCGAGCCGGTGCTGGCCCTGTTCGGAGCCGACGGCGAGGTCGCGGACGCAGAGGGAGCCCCCCCTGCCAGCTACGCCACGGTGGCCGGTATGGACGAAGACGCCAGCCGATGGGTGGCTCGCGATGACGGCCTCATTCGCGTCTCGGGCGCCGAAGCGGACGGCAGCGAGGCCACCGAGACCCGCTATCGACCATCACGCAATGGCCAGTCGATTCCTCTGATGGGAGGGGCCGAATTGGCCATCCCATCCGCAGACACAGCCGTCCTTCACGTGGGCAGCCAGTCCTTTGGTCAACCCTCCTCGGCGTCCACGGTCATTGCAGCCCTGCACACCGGCTCAGGCTGGGACCTGCTCACCGGTGCCGGCACAGTCCATGTGGTCTCCGACGACGTCATGGGTGCGCTCGTCGCACCGGTCACCCGTGCATCGGCCATGAGTCGCCATGCAGACCGACTCTGCGTCGGTGGCGAGACGCTGGCCTGCACCACCGGCGGGGACTGGTCCGAGGTCGAGCTTCCCGGCGAGCTGGGCACCTGGGACACCGTGTCCGCGCTGTACGAGACCGAAGCCGAGCTCTGGATTGGCGCCACCAATGGCGAGCTCTGCCGCATTCCCGTCAAGGGGAAGCCCGCGTGCGTCCAGAACCCCGAGGCCGTGCGCACCATCATCCCCGCATCATCCGGCAGGATCTGGGTCGGAACAGGTGGCGGAGTCATGCGCGTGCGCGGCAAGGGCAGCAAGGTCATCGTCGAGCGAATCTTGGATGGCCCAGACGTGCTGTCAATGCTGGTCGACGGCGACACTCTGCTCGTCGCAAGCGCGGACGGACTGCAGCGCCTGGACCCCGATACCGAGACGTGGACTGTGCTCGACAACGGGTACGTTCGCGCCGTCGCGACGGGCACTGACGGCCAGATCTGGTTCGCCCGCGGCGGACATGTGTGGGAACTCACGCCCTAGGCCGGTACCCTGTCGTCATGCGAGCCCTCTGGTGGACATTGCTGCTGTGCAGCGGATGCTTCGGACCCGACGCGAACGACCCGTCCGCCTGGATCGACGCCGACGGCGACGGCGTGCTGAGCGTCGATGATTGCGACGATGACGATGCGGATCGCTTTCCCGGAAACGCCGAGATCTGCAACGGCATCGACGATGACTGCGACGAGCTCATCGACGACCGACCTGACGACGGCATCTCGTCTGGGCCCGATTCGGACGGCGACGGGTACGCAGATCTAGACGGCTGGCGGACGGACTGCGAAGTCCAGCCCGGATGGTCAACAGCTCCTGGCGACTGCGATGACTCCGACCCCACCATCTCGCCAGATGGCGCCGAGCAGTGTGACGGTCTGGACAACGACTGCGATGGCGTCGTGGACGATGGATTTCCAGGAGATGTGTTCTACGCAGACACTGATGCAGACGGCTTCGGCGACCCGAACGCTGCAGTGACCGCCTGCTCCGCTCCGGAAGGAACGGTCAGCAACTCGGACGACTGCAATGACAACGCAGCCACAGCCCTCCCCGGTGGAACCGAGCTCTGCGACGGCCTCGACAACGACTGCGACGGGGTGACCGACCCAGACGACTCGGCGGACGCACCGACCTGGTATGGCGACGGCGACGGCGATGGCTACGGCCTGGCCATCGACTCCATGACGGCCTGTGCGCTGCCGGCCGGCCACAGCGACAACGACCTCGACTGCGATGACACTGACGTCTCCATCAATCCTGCGGTCATCGACGTCTGTGATGCCACGGACAACAACTGCGACGGCTCGGTCGACGAGGGCTTTGACGTCGATGGCGACGGCCACACCACCTGTGCGGGCGACTGCGACGACACCGAGATCGCAATCAATCCGGCAGCGACAGAGCTCTGCAACACCATCGACGACAACTGCGACAGCGCGATCGACGAGGGCTTTGACGTCGATGGCGACGGCATGACGAGCTGTTCGGGCGACTGCGACGACGGAGACATCACGGTGTACACCGGCGCACCGGAGCTGTGCGACGCGCTCGACAACAACTGCGACCTGGGCGTCGACGAGGGCTTCGACCTCGATGCCGATGGCCAGACGACCTGCGCCGGGGACTGCGACGATGCGGTGGCAACCACCTTCGACGGCGCTCCAGAGCTCTGCAACGGGGTGGACGACGACTGCGACAGCTCCGTGCCCATCGACGAATCAGACACGGACAGCGACGGTTTTAGGATCTGCGACGGGGACTGCGACGACGGCAACGCGAGTGCCTACCTGGGTGCGACGCCAGGCTGTGCGATCGACCTCGACTGCGACAGCTCCCTGGACGTGGCCTGCGGTGACGAGTTCGGCCGGGGAACCGATGGACCCGCCGATGCCAGCGTATCGACAGACATCTCAACGGGAAGCATCGTCGGACGACCGTGCGCGGACGGCGCCCACTGGTCAGTCAGCAACCTGACCGGCACATCGGCCACCCTTGCGTCGAGCCCGGCGGCCGGATGCTTGGTGCCTGGTGATGAAGTCCTCCTCATTCAACTGCAGGGCATTCCGGGACAGGCCGGCTCGTGGGGCGTCTGGGAGACCATTCGGGTCGCGGACGCAAGCGGAAGCACGATTGACTTCCTCACGGCCAAGACGCGCAGCTACGGCGACGGAAGCGACAACAACATCGGCGTGTCGGCGGGGCAGCACAAGGTGATGGTGCAGCGCGTTCCAAACTACGACTCCCTCCTGGTTCGCACCGGCGTGCGCGTGAGCGGCGGCACGTGGGACGGTGTGACTGGCGGCGTGCTCTTCATGCGCGTCGCAAACGGGGCGGACATCGAGGGCGAGCTGGTCATGGGCGGCCGCGGCTTCCGTCCCGGAGAGCCCGGGGGCTCGGGACCCGAGGGCGGAACGGCCTACACAGCGACACTGGGCGGTGGCGGTGGCGGCGGGTCGGGCGGCCACAACGGCAACAGCGCCTGCGGGGTCGGGGGCAACGGCGCAGACTCGGCCGAGGAGGGCTACTGCGGGCTCAGCGGCTCGGGCTACAACGCGTGCGGCAGCATCAGCAACATGTGCAGTGCCAACGGCTGTGGCGGCGATGGCAGCGGCACCGGAGGCGGCGGCGGCGCGGGCTTTGGCTACTCGGATGCAACCGGCGGCTCGGGCGGAGCGGCGGGCGGCAACAAGGCTGGCAACAACGGCCAGAACGGTGCGGCGGGCGGCACGCGCATCGGAGGCGGCGGCGGTGGCGCTGGACGCGACTCCGGAGGCGGCGGCGGTGGCGCTGGACGCGACTCTGGAGGCGGCGGCGGTGGCGGTGGCTCATACCTGACGCAGGCAGGCGCCACGACGACCAACTTCACCCTTATGACCATCGGACCCGGCGGCTCTGCCGGAGCCGGAGGTGGCGGCGGCGGCGGAAGCGGGGACTATCGCTGCGCTGTGGGCGGCAGCGGAGGCGCGTCCAATGGACTGGGCGGCTCTGCGGGCACCGATACTTGCTCTGCGGCGGACGCAAGGGCTGGTGCAGATGGCGCGAGCGGCGGACGAGGCGGCGGCATCATCGTCGCCTATGCGCGGGACCTGACCGTCACTGGAGGCATTCGAGCAAACGCCGGCGGAGGCGGCGCAGGAGGCGCGGGCGGACGCGGAGCCGGCACTTGTGGCCGCTCCGGAGCCGGTGGCGGAGGTGGCGCCGGGGGCAACGGGGCCGCCGGAGGCTCCATTCTGCTGTGGATGGACACCGGCTCGCTGGGCTCGAGCATCATCTCGATTGCACCAGGCATCGCCGGAGCTGGAGGAACGCGGGGGCGCTCCAACGCCGGTTCGGGCGGCGGCAACTCGGGGGATGGCGGCAACGGAGGCTCCGGTGCCACGGGAGCCGCAGGGGTCATCGGAGTCGGCGCGTTGTCGTCGGTGACCGGCACCACCTCTCCGACGTTCAACGCCCAATAGCGGACAGTTTCTGACCTTGTGCGAGGCCCCGCACTGACATACGCTTACTTTCTCGTACGTCAGGAGTATCGGATATGTCAGATGACGGCTCATCATTCGTCACAAACCCGGGCGGAGTGCTCGATCCCAGACATGTGATCGGCCGCGACAAGGAGATTGAACGGTACTGGGGTCACCTCGAGACCCGTTCCCTGGCATTGCTGGCACCCCGGCGGGTTGGCAAGACATCCATCTGCCGCCGAATGGCCGACATGGGGCACCCCGGCTTTGTGTGCCGCTGGCGAGACCTCGAGGGCAATACCCGCGCGGCCGAGTTCGTGAGCCAGGTCTTCGAGGACATCAACGACCTGCTGTCCCGGCAGCAACGCAGTGCCACGCGGCTGTACGAAATGGTTCGCAAGATCACAGGTGCCGTCAGCAGTCGTCAGCTCACCGTTCGGCTGCCCGAGAATCGCTGGCGCGACCAGCTGCGCGCCATGTTCGAGGACCTCAACGAGATGGCCGAGCACACTGGCGAAACGCCTGTGCTGTTCTGGGACGAGTTCACGCTGTTCATCAACGACATGCACCGCACCGGCAACACCGACGAAGCCATCGTGTTGCTCGACACCCTGCGCGCCATCCGCCAAGAGAACCCTCATATTCGCATGGTGTTTACGGGCTCGATTGGCCTGCACGAGGTGCTCGCAGCCCTCAAGCGCCAGGGCTATAGCAACGACCCCTTCAACGACATGGTCAAGGACATCGTCCCGATGATGAGCCATGACGCCGCCACGGGCCTGGCGGCAGCGCTGAT
>CAYYHT010000268.1:0-9431 GCA_964471355.1 uncultured Enterobacteriaceae bacterium | reverse complement strand
CTCCCGGATCGGGCTCGCGTCCCAGGATGCCGCGGTAGCCTCGAATGACCACGATCTCGTTCCACGTCAGCGTGGTGGGGCAGGTACCGCAGTCGACATCGCAGCTTCCGCACGACTCGACGGCATCACAGGTGCCGTCCCCGCAGAATGGAGGCGGGGAGCCGCAGTCTGCCGGGCAGCTCGCCGCGGTCTCGCCGATGCTGCACCATCCGTCGCCGCACACCCCACCGCAGTCCGCAGGACACGAGGCGCTGCTCTCGGACACATCGCAGCTTCCATCACCGCAGATGGCCCCGCAGTCCGACGGACAGGTGGACGCCGTCTCGACGGCATCACAGGTGCCATCCCCGCACCACGCGCCCGGGTCGTCGGTGTCGGTCCACGCATCAGTGTCGCTGTCGGTATCGGTGGAGTCGCCAAGGCTGATCCCGTCCGAGTCCGACGGGTCGCCGAGGTAGGAGTTGTCGGTGTTCGAGTCATACGCGCGGATACCGGACTCACATCCAACGGCGAAAAACAGGAACCATGCACACAAAAAGGCAGGTCGAAAAAACATAGTGCTCGGCATTTCTGCAAGCGCCATGCCGCCGGCACACGGCGCCCTTGGGCGACCTGATGCCATGACTGCGATCAAAAAGACGCAGTTCTAGATGCCGGGCGCCCCGACAGAGAGCCACAGGTAGGCAACCGAGATGCCCATGCTCGCTGCAATGAACAAAGCATATGCGTCGGCCAGCCAGTGTCGCGGCCATGGGTTGGTCATCTGTTCCTCCTGCTCAGTCATCGAACATTGCCGTCAGGAAGTCGATTTCAACCGATGTCAGAGGGGGCGCAGCACTAGCCCGGCATTGTTCAGGTAGAGCTCGGGAATCTCGTCGCCGGGCACGTACTCCTCGAACCGAAACTCCCCCGCATCGCCCAGCTGCATGGTCTGGCCCGGGGTCAAGCTCGCTCCATGGGCGACGAAGTTCGCGACCGCGTACAACAACGTGCTCGCATAGTCCGCAGATGCGGGAGATTGGTCGAGCAGAATCAGATCGGAGCGCCCGAACTTCGTCAAGCCGCGAGTGTGCACGATGTGGCCGATGCCATCATTGCTCTCGGTCTCGAACACCACACTCATGTGACGACTCACGTCGAAAGCCATGTCGACGGGCTCGGCCGCCATCTTCTCGGCGCCCATCCACGAAATGGCGTGGGCATCGCAGATGGCAATGCCTCGCCCCTCGGCAACGGCCCGCACCAGGGCCATGGCGCATTGCAGATGCGCCAAGTCGGGCGGGTCGTCGATGACGGCGCGAATCGTGATGCGGTACGTCGCCTGCCGCAGCGCCTCGATGTAGTCCGTTGCATCGGCGTCCCACACCAGCGGCTGCTCGATGAGTCCGTCAAAACGCTCGGGGTGTTCGGCCTTGGAATGCAGGCTGATGTCGAAGCCATCGACAGCGTGGCCCGCGGGCCAACCGTGACGGGACGCACTGAGCTTGAGCCCCAGCAGCGGGGAGTCCGCGAACACAAAGAACCAGAGGTCCCCTGGACCTCCACCTGGTGAAAACGCCGTCCGCTGCCAGACCTTCACCTACTTCCGCTTCCGCTTCTTCCTCTTCTTTGACGCCTTGCTGCCTGTGTTGGCGGCGCTGCGGAAGCCAGGACGGGCGGCCACATCACTGTCTTTGGACAACGGATTCTTGGCCTTGGGGGTCACTGGCCCCTTTGGTCCTTCGTTCTCGTCCGGTGTCTCTTCTGTTGATTCGTCGGCCACGGATCCTCCACTCACGATCGCGCGCCTCAGGCTATACCACTCGCCCATGCGTGCACTCATCCTCCTTTCTGTCTGCCTGATTGCCCTGTTTGGAACGGGATGTGAAAACCTCGGCGCGCTGTCCGGATTCGAAGACCCGGGCGACACCGACGAGCAAGACCAGCCCAACGAGGGCTGTGGCAATGGCGAACGGGACCCCGCAGAAGAATGTGACGGGTCCGACTTCGGCGATCAGAGCTGCGTCACTTTCGGCCACTTGAGTGGCGACCTGAGCTGCACCAACACCTGCTACATCGACGACAGCACCTGCAATGAGACGGTGACGGTGCCGACCGAATGGGCTTGCGCCGCCAGCCTGTACGCCACTGGCGGCGGCTGCGACTGTGGCTGCGGTGCGGTCGACCCCGACTGCAGCAGCCAAGGCGTCGAGGCCTGCACTCAATGTGACGCATCGGGCTCGTGCGCGTTGCCTGGCTACGGCTGTCCTTCCGATATTGATCCGTTCAACAACGCGGTCTGCAAGCCCGCACAGTGTGGCGACGGCGTCATCACTGTGCCCGAGCTGTGCGATGGCTTCGAAGTCGGCCTGCTGACCTGCGAGGACTACGGGTTCAGCGGTGGCGGACTGACATGCAATGGGTCGTGTGACGACGTGGACACCTCGACCTGCAATGGCGCATCGGTGCCATCGAGCTGGACCTGCGACGCCGCCTACTACAACGCCTTCGACGGCTGTGACTGCGGCTGCGGCGCCGTCGACCCGGACTGCGCCGATGCCACCGTGGGCTCCTGCGAGTTCTGCACCGACACAGGAGCCTGCAGCGGCTCGTGCGCTGACATCGACCCGGTCGACAACAGCATCTGCATCACCGCGGGTGTCAACTGTGGCAACGATGTCATCGACGCGGGCGAAGTCTGCGACGGCACCGACCTCGGTGGCAACGACTGCACGACCGTCGGCACATTTATCGGCGGCGTGCTCGGCTGCAACAGCACCTGCAGCGCATTCCAGACCTCCTCCTGCACCACCGCTGGCGGCGGAGGCCCCCCTCCAGCCTGGACCTGTGACAGCTTCTTCTGGGCCGATGGGTTGTGCGACTGTGGTTGTGGCGCTCTCGACGTGGCCGACTGCGCCGACTCCACCGTGGGCAGCTGCGACTACTGCGACGACCCGGGCTCCTGCGACCCGCTCGGCGGCTGTCCCGGCGACATCGACCCGCTCGACAACAGCATCTGCGTGACCGGGACCGGTACTGGTGGCGGGCCAACGGCGATGGGCGACGTCATTGTCACCGAGCTGATGCCCGACCCCGACACCCTCGCCGACAGTGCCGGAGAGTGGTTCGAGATCCACAATCCCGGAACGACCACCATGGACCTCACCGGCTGCGAGTTCCGCTCGGACCCCGCCAACGTCTTGTCGGCCGGCACTCTCTCCATTCCCCCTGGCGGCTACCTCACCTTTGCGGGCAGCTCGGCTCCGGGCTTCACTCCCGACGCGACGCACAGCACAGGCAGCTTCAGTCTTCGGAATGGTGACGACACCTTCGAGATCTGGTGCGACCCGGGCAGCGGCATGATGCAGATCGACGCCGTTGCGTACGATGACGCTCTTGGCTGGCCCCTGGTCAAGGGTTCGAGTCTGAACCTCGACAGCGGCTCGCTGACACACACCGCCAACGACAGCGCCACCAACTGGTGCGCCGGAACCAGCTCCTACAACGGCGACTTCGGCACTCCCGGTGCTGCAAACGCCCCCTGTCCCTGAGCGCTTGAGTCAGGCATAGTGTGCGGCATGGAGAACGAATGACCCGTGTTTGCGCATTGATGGCCCTCAGCGCAGTCAGCGTTGGGTGCCTGACGGTGGACCCCGCCAGTACCTGTGAACAGACAGGCATCGACGCATCCGAGGTCAGCGGCGAGGTCCTGATGACCCGCATTCGGGTTGAATGCGGCATCGAAGACCAAGTCACCTACCTGCTCGCGCTTGAGCAACAAGAGGATTTCGGCCCAGCCAGCAGCGCAGAAATGATCCTGGTCCAGGCAGATAGCGGTTCCTGCTCCTCGCAAGAGACACGCAGCTTCACTGCCCTCGCCGACGATCCCAGCTTCACAATGGAGCACGTCGCTACGCTGCCCGTGGGCACAGAGCCGTCCTCCATCGCGCTGTACTGCGACGCCAGCAGTACGTTCCTGGTCCTGCTCTACGACGAATCGGGTGGCCTGTCGGATTGTGCGGTCTGGGGTGGCTACCCCGAACACTTCCTCGACGACGCGGACTACAGCGCCTGTCACGACTGGACTCCCGAAGTGGACGAATAGGCGACCTCAGTACGCCGACGCGGCCCAGTCTCGTTTCCACGCCGCAAGCGCCCGCTTGGTGCCCGTGTTGCCCCACACCCCTAGTGGAATCGCGGCGACGACAGTCACGATGCTCAGCGGCTGCAGCGGCAGCACAAAGTAGGTGACCACGCCGCCCACAAGCATGCCCAAGGCAGTCACGCGGGCGCGGTCTGCGGCTTCGAGAATCGATGCGCTGGTGCGACGCGTGCGCAGAATCGCCCGCAGCTGCGCGTTGTCGATGTCGACGCCATTCCAGGTCCACAGATCGCCGCTCTCTCCGATCTTGTCGAAGGGATCCTTGAGCTTGGTGATGCCGTCGCGGGTGATGAGCAGGGGTGTCAGGCCACTCTGGAGCTGAACCGAATGGGGACCCACGGTGTAGTCGCCAACGGGCAACATGCCCCAAAAAGTGTTGCCCCCCTTGACCGAGTCCTGTGCATAGACGATGGAGCGACGCGGATCGGGGTCGAACGGCATGGTCGCAGGAGCCACTGGCAGGTTGCCCAACACGTACAGCCGACCGTAGGCGTCAGAGAGCTGAGCCGCTTCGTTCTGGGCTTCGACCTCGCCAGCCTCGCCCGCGGCGACCAAACGGTCCCGACGCTCGAGTGCCGACCCCAGCGCACGAGCCGCATCAGCCCCAAAGCGATGGTCCGCAGGCGTGTGCTCCACAGGCAGGGCCATGAGATCGTCATACTTCGATTCGACGCCTTTCCAGGCGTTCTTCTGCGACAGCGAGCGCATGCCTTGGCGCAGTCGTCGTGCCTCAGCTTCGACCTCTTCGGTGGTCATCTCGGCGGGGGCTGCGACAACGGTCCCAGCGGCCAGAAAAACGGCGAGTGCGGCCTGCAAGGCTTCTCCCTCTCAACGCCAAGACGCTAGCACAGGCCTGCGTCCGAATGTGGCAGTGTCACCCACGATTTAGTGCCTAGGTAGGGGCATGTGAGGTGAACATGGCTGAGCGCAAACGCGACAAGCTGAAGCAACTCACTGCCTCTTGGGCAGGTCGCACATGGGGGGCCGGCAAGATGGCGGCCAGTCTGGGCAAGGCCGCGGCCAAGAAGGTCGTCGTCGCGTCCACCGGTGCCGACGACGACGCCCTCGGCGAGGCGCTGACCGAAAACCTCGACGCCATGAAGGGCCTGGCCATGAAGGTCGGCCAGATGGTTAGCTACCTGGACGGAGCGTTGCCCCCCGATGCGCAGCGTGTGCTCGAGCGGTTGCAACAGAGCAGCCAGCCCATGGAATGGGAGCGCATCGCACCGGTGATCGAAGAAGCCTTCGATGCGACGGTGGAAGAGCTGTACGACTCGATGCAGCAGGAGGCCATGGCGGCGGCCAGCATCGGCCAAGTGCATCGAGCGGTCTACAACGGCCGAGATGTCGCTGTGAAGATTCAGTACCCGGGCATCGCCGCGACCTTCAATGTCGACCTGGGCAACCTCAAACGGCTGGGCTTGCTGGCTACGCTGGGCACATCGCTGGACCGACACACCTTGGTGCAAGAACTGCGGGACCGGCTGCGCGACGAGTGCAACTACGAGCGCGAAGGCCAAGCACAGACTCTGTTCCGCGAGCTCTTCGCCGACGACCCCCGCATCTTCATTCCCGAGATCTTCCCCGAGCGCGTCCGCCAGACCGTGCTGACCAGCGAGCTCGCGCCGGGGCACAAGTTCTACGACTTTGTGCAGACGGCCTCCCAAGAAGAAAAGAACCAAGCCGGCCTGTTGATCTGGGAATTCATGTTCCAGAGCATCTTTCAGCACTGCGCTCTGCAGGCCGATCCGCACCCCGGCAACTACCTGTTCCCAGATGACGGCAGGGTGGTCTTTCTGGACTTCGGTTGCGTCCGCTTCTTCGACGCCGAATTCATCGAGATCTGGAAGAGCATCGCCACCACCATGCGGGACGACCAACCGGAAGATCTGCCCGACGCCATGGTCGCCTCGGGCATCGTGCCGAACCCGGACAACTACGACTGGGACGCCCACCTCAAGGCCATGGACTACATGTACGAGCCCATGAAGGCGCCCACATTCAAGTTCACCCGCGACTGGGCGGCGCAGAGCCTGGACATCGTCGGATGGGGCAATCCCAACAAGTTCAAGACCGCCATGCCGCCTGAGTGGCTGTTTGTGAACCGCCTGCAGTGGGGCCTGTTCTCAGTCATGGCGCTGCTCGAGGCCGAGGGAGACTTCGGCACACCCTTCTGGGCGGCGGTTGCGACTCCCGCACTCTCGACCGAGCATCGCCTCGATACAATGTTCGACGCAGAGGCTAGCTGATGCCACGCCAGCGAGCGTCGAGGGAGTAGCGCCCCGGTCCAGCGAGCACGAGAGCCAGAAAGACGATGCCGTCCTCGGCCGACGCGGATGACCAACAGGGACGTGTCGACGTGCTTTTCAGGTTGCCATTGCAGCCACTTCATGCAGGCCGATTAACTCGCTAGGGCGCAAAGAGCGGAGCCGGATTAGCTCGGGCCATGCCTGAACTTTCCGGTCCCAATGGCCCGATTCCCTACACCCGTGACGAATGGGGCTACCCCACCATCCAGGCACGAGATGCCGATGAAGGCCTGTGGGCCCGAGGCTGGTTTGCCGGTCACGACAGGCCGCTGCAGGTCGCGTTTACGGTCCGCGCCGCCCAAGGCCGGCTGATGGAGACTCTAGGGGACGTGCCCTTCGCACGGCTGGTGGACCGCGCAGTGCGCTCTCTCGGGCTTGCGCACGGCCTCGATGACCAAGTCAGCACCCTCACCGACGAGTCACGGCGCTGGCTGTCGACCTACTGCGATGGCTTCAATGCGGGCGTTGACGCCGGCGGCTGGCCGTTGGTGCTCAAGTTGATCGGCGTCGAGCGGCTGGTCTACACGCCGGCCAAGGCGCTGCTCTATTACCGAATCGCCGCGTGGTTTGGCCTCACGTCGACCAACCACACCGCAGCGCTGGTCTGCGCCCAGCTCCTCGCAGAAGGCGCCGACGACAAGATGCTGGACATGATGGTCGGACCAGCGGCCGCCGCGCGCTTGGACCAAGGCCTGCGAAAGGTGGACTGGCCCTGGCCCAACGGTGTCCCTGGAATCGCCCTGATGCAGGGAAGCAATGCATTTGCCGTCTCGGGGAAGCGCTCCAAGAGTGGGGCGGGCCTGCTCATGACCGAGTTCCACATGGAGATCGGTCGCCTGCCTCCGGTGTGTTGGGCATTCTCGATTCAGCTGCCCGACGGTGCCGAACACACGGGCATCTGCATTCCCGGGCTTCCCTTCATCAGCGCCGGACGCAATGCCGATGTGGCCTGGGGCTGGACCTTTGGACACGCCGACAACTTGCGGGTCACCGCCGAAGACCCCAGCCAGCACGAGCTCGTGCGTCGCGACGAGGTGGTGAACATCCGCAGTGGTGCCTCCGAGACCTGGACCTTCTGGGACTTCGACGGCGGCACAATCATGGGAGACCCGAGCAAGGGCGGCCCGCTGCCCGCCGTCCGTTGGCGAGGCCTGCAAGACACTGGAACCGACATCGAGTTGTACCGTGTCTCCTTGAACGCCACCTCCGCCGAGCAGTGCGCCGAGATGCACCGCGAAGTGGGCATGATCGGCTTGGCTGGCACGTTCGCAGACAAGGACGGCCACATCGCCTGGATGCACAGCGGACGAACCTCTCTCGATGCCGCAGACGGACCCGACCTGCCCCAGCACAAGCGACCCTTTGTGGTCGATCCCGATGAGGGCTTCATCGCCAGCGCCAACGAGGCGTGCCCTGGTTGGACCGCCTTCAGCGAACCTCGCTACCGCCACGAGCGACTGCGAGAGCTGCTGTCCAACAACAAGACCTTTGGCACCGACGACCTCAAGGCGATCAGCTACGACGAGCTCGATGGCTGCGCCCGGCGCCTGCTGCCCATCTGGGGTCCGCACCTGCCCGACGATGACGACGCAAAAGCGATGCTCACTTGGAGCGGAGGCAGCACCCCTCAGAACGCCGCTGGCCGCACCGCCATGGGGCTCTTTCACGGCCTCCACCGGGAGCTTCTGCGCGCATTGGTGGTCAAACAGAGCACCCCAGAGATCGCCCATGCCCTGTGGGACGAGCTTGATCTGTTGCTGGCCTTTCAAGACCGGCTCGACGACGTGCTCGCGCTCGAAGTGCCCGAACACCTCGACGGTGATCAGCTTGGCGACATGATTCGGGCAGCCTGGCCCGAAGCCAAGCGACGTGCGACCGCAGGCGACGTGAGCGGACCGGTGCGCGCTCAGTTCAAGAACCTCGTGACCCAGGGCTGGCTGCGCTACCTGGGCTTCTCGACGCCCAAGATGGACTTCCCCGGCGGGCCGTGTTCGTTGTTCCAATCCCGTCGAACGGCACTGCTGGGCGAGACGCTGTACGGCGGTCCCTGCTTCCATTTGGTGTTCGATCTCAGCGAGCCCGGCATGCAGTACAACATGGCCGGAGGCGCATCAGAGAAGCGGTTCGGGCCGGGCTATGGCGCTGGAATCGAAGAGTGGCGCACCGGCGTCTTTCGGCCGATGCCTCCGGTCTAGACGCCTGCCGCACTACTGAACGCGACAGATGCCCATATTGTAATTGCAGGCGATGGTCTTGATGCCGGTCGCCACTGTGATGCTGCCGACCTCGACCGGCGGATCGCCCTGGAACGTCGCCTGAATCGTGTAGCGACCCGGTGCCACCTTGCCGGGCACGCTGACCGGAGTGCCGCCGCCGACCGGCAACAGCCGCACCGTCACGTTGTTTCCGGTCACCAAGATCTTGGTCTTGAGTGCCGCCGGAGCACTCTTGATGGTCTTGTTGACCTTGGCTCGCCCGCGGGACAGTGGCTCGTCGTCGAGCATCAAGATGTCGCCGAGTCCCTCGTCGTCCTCTTCGGGGTCGTCAAACGCCTCGTTGCCGTCATCCGACGCGAAGAAATCGTCGTCCGCAACCGAGCCAGAGCCCGCATCAGCAAAGAAGTCATCCTCGTCATCGAGGGCGTCGAACGCATCGACAGGTTCTTTCTTCTTGGTGACTGCAGTGCGCTTCTTGGCCACCTTCTTCTTCGCCACCGGCTCGGCCTCGACGGGCGCCTCGATCGCGGGAGGAGGCTCGTAGACCACATCGGTGTCCATGGGCGCGGGCTGCAGACCGATGAACGCCAACACACCACCAATGCCTGCCAGCACAACGCCTCCGCCGAGCATGGCAGCGGCTGCGCCGAGCACAACGACGGCCGCCATTGCGAGAGCGCCCAAGCAACCGAGGGCGGCAAAAACGCGTCCCCAGCCACCCGAGGCAGCAGGTTCAGCAGCCGGCGCGTCGGGCTTGTCGGGCTC
>CAYYHT010000267.1:0-9435 GCA_964471355.1 uncultured Enterobacteriaceae bacterium | reverse complement strand
GGTCTGCGATTTCGGCTTGGTCAAGGTGCTGGCCGGCGACTCCGCGACACTCGCCGGCGTCGGCTTTGGCACCCCGGAGTATATGGCTCCCGAACAGACCGAAGATGCGGCCAACGTCGACTCTCGGGCCGATCTGTGGGCGCTGGGCTGTCTGCTCTACGAGATGACCACCGGGCACAGTGCATTCGAGGGGTCCGATGTGGCGGCCATCTATGAGGCGGTGCGCAAGGGTCGCTATGAACCGCCGCGGAGTCACGTCGCTGACCTGCCCGAGCACGTCATCGACACCATTCATGGGCTGCTGCAGGTCGACCCGGACGAGCGCACCGAGACCGCGTCAGAGGTGCTGGAGAACCTGTTCGGCCTGACCCCGGCGGCGCCCATGTACACACCGTCTCACGGGGCTCAGGGCCTGAGCCTGAATCGGCTGAGCACCCCGGTGGTGTCGGTGATCACCGAGCCGCCGACCGCTGAGTGGTCGACGGCAACGGTCATCGGATTGTGTGTGGCCATTGCTGTCATCACCGCCACTTTCACAGTGGTGCTCATGCAGCTGGTCGCACCGGCAGCGAGCTAGGGCTCGATCAGGTGGCTGAAGGTGCCGGTGACCCCGGCCCCGTCGGCGCCATTGGGGTAGGTCACGGTGTACTCGCAGGTGCCTTGGCCGACCCCTTCGATCTCGTACCAGCCGTACTCGTACAGGTTGGGGTCCGCGGCAGGGCCTTCGCGCACGGCACAGATGTCCGGCGTCAGCGACACCACTTGCTTGACCACATCGGCCTGGCAGACCGTGAGTCCGCCGAACTTGGGTCGGACGTGGAAGGCGTTGACATCACCGACGTCGATGTCTTCCCAGACAAAGGCGATGGGCTCCTCGACGCCGTCGATCTCGCTCTCGGTGATGACGGTCATGGCCAGGGTCGTGTCGTCGATGTCCGAGGTGAGCGTGGCCGTTCCGGCGGTGTCACCGGTGTCGAAGGCCATCCACTGCTGGCCGCTGTCGGCAGCGGTGTGTGCTGCGGCGCCCTCGACGGTGACGGGCCAGAAGCCGTAGCCAATGACCGGCTGGCTGTTCTCCATCTCCATCTCCCATGGCATCCAGACGCGCTGTCCGGTGACATAGGCTGCGTCCGCATCGGTGCTGCACGGATGCCACAGCTTGAGGACCTCAGGCGTCCGAGCCAGCAGGTTGACCGAGTCGTCGAGCTCGTCGCCTTCAGCGGTGGTGCCGCTGACGCTCAACAGGCCGTTGCCATCGCCGACGGCCTCGAGGGTGATGGTGTTCCCGTCGATCGACACCACCTGCAGGACGCTCTCGTCGTCCGTCTCGGCGGTGGCCAGAGCGACGGCCTGCCGCAGGCCGGCGTCGTTCACCGAGATGTCGAGGCGGGCGCCGACTGCGATCGGCTTGTTGAAGTCACCGATTCGATCGTCGGCGTTGTACGAAAACTGGAAGTTGCCCGAATTGCCGGTGACTGTCGATTCGCATGCCGTTCCCGCGATGACCGCGATGGCGATGATGGTTCGGTACCGCATGTGTCTGTCTCCCATGTTGCTGTCCGTTGGACCCCTGATGGCACTCAGACAGAAAGGTCGGTCGCCTCTTTGAGCAACTCGGCCACCGCGGTCGCCGCTTCCAAGATCGGCTCAGCATGCATCCAGACTGGGAATATGCGGGCTTCGAGGGTGTGCTTACGCTCGATTACACCGACGATATTCATCACATTGAAGTCGCAGTATTTGCTTAGGCCCTGAACGCGGTCCAGACGCGACAGGGCGTCGGGCCACGACAGATCGGCGAAATCCGGTGCTTCGACCACGTCAAAGAGCGCATCGGGCCAAGGGCCTAGCCGTCGGCAGCGGGGGTTTGTCTTGAATCGCTGCTTGAGCCCCGGGCCGTGTTCGGTCAGCAGCTGAACCATGCGCCGGAACACCGGCGCTGAGCACAACGGTGCTGCATCGAAGTGGATGTGCACAGCGCCCTCGAGGGGGGCTGTGAAGCCAAGCCTGCGCGCGGGCTCGAGCAGGGCCTCGAGGCGCGAGAAGTGGTCGGTCTCGATGGGTGGCGTGATCAGCTCAGCGGTGCGCTCTCGCTCTCCTGGCAGGCGTGCACCGATGGCGATGGACGCGCCCGTGCCGTCGTGAATGCGCCGCATGCCTCCGGGGCCGGCCTCGGGTTCGGTGCCGAATAGCGCCGCGACCGGCTGCAGCATGTGTTCGAGGTCGTCGGTGGGCTCGCAGTGTCGAGTGACGAGCCGCAGCAGTCGGGGGTCGTCTCCGACGATGCGGTACCAGCCCGGAAGGGGGGCTGCGCTGCGGTCGAGGTCATCTTGAAGGGTGACATCGTCGACGAGTCTGGCGACGGGCTGCGCGTCGGCATCGAGGACCTCAAAGCCCTGGGTCAGGTTGTGGAACAGGGGCAGGTCCGGCACCTCGCTCGGCTCGGCCTGGGGGTGCAAGAAGTGGCGGACAGCACCGTCGTGGGCCTCGGCGAGTGCTTCGGCGAGGGCGAGTCGGCTCGAACCCTTGGGGGCCAGCAGCTCGATCTCGACGCCGATCTTCCACTGCGGGTCACTCACCAGATCTTGGCCTTTTCCCTCTTCATGCGCTTGCGCTCCCGCTTGGCTTCCTTCTTGCGCTGCTTCTTTAGTTGCTTGAGCGTCAGGCCCGTCTTGGCGTCGTTCATGGCTTCCCAGATCTGCTCGCTCTCGCCGCGGGTCAGCATCATCTCCATCTCGAGCTTGGTCTCGGGCACCGGCTTGCGCCAGAAGCTCGCCAGCATGTGCGCGTCGTCGGTCGTGAAGTAGGACTCATGCAATGCACAGCGCTTGCCATCGGCCAGCACCGACTCGCGGGCGCGGACCAAGTCCATGTCGTTGAAGGTGCCGGCGCCGAACTTGCGCCCGATGGCAATCTTCGCCGCATCCTCGTCGACTCCCCACATGGCTGCCAGCACCTGGGCGTCGCAGTAGGTCAGCCCGCTCTTCTTCCACTGGTGCCAATGGTCGTCGGTCCCGACCATGTCGTGCTCGCCCCCTTCGTATTCACTCAGGTTCGCGTCGTGGGTCGTGTATTGCTGGCAGCCCACGCCCTGTGCGACGGCCTGTTCGCGGGCCTGCCGCATCAGGTCGGCGAGCATGCCCTCCCAGCCGTTGCTGACCTTGTAGCCGATGGTCCACTTGGCCTCGGCGACGTCTTCTTCCCAGAAGTTCGCGAGCGCCTCGGCGTCGCAGTAGGTGTAGGGGCTGTCGTAGTAGGCCTGCATGTACATGGCGTCGGCGTCTTGGCCCATGGCTGGGCCGCCTGAGGCAAAGAGCAGCGCGAGAAGAACGACAGTCCGGGTGATGTGCATGGGCTCTACGGACACTCCTGGCCGACCGCGGTGCCGCGATCCCGTTGCCAGCACCATAGCGTCTTGCCGTCCGTGTTCTTGTAGCTGACGCGCAGCATCTGCTCGGTGGCCGCCACAGTGGCGTATCCAAACTCGCTGCGGCCCCACTGTTGACCCGCACCGCAAGGCCCGGTCGAGCCCGATCCGCACTCGCTTCGGCAGCGCACCTTGGCCCCCGTGCCGCTGGTGGCTGCCGGAATCGCCTTGCCCGCCACGTCATAGACGCCGAACTGCAGCAGATGCGCGTGGCCATTGACCCAAAGGTCCGGGCTGATGTCATTGGCGGCGAGCCACGGTGCGACGCGGTCCTGGTCCTCTTTGTTCTGGTAGGTGCGCAGCACATGGTGACCGGCCATCACCCTCCACCAGGAATCGGGCCCAGCGACCATCTCGTCGGCGATCTTCTTAGCCAAGCCCGGCCCCGGCAGGCGGTTGGTGTCGACCACGCCGATGCGCACCTTGCCCACCTCGGCGATGTAGTTGCGCTCGGGCATGTGCAGGTCGCTTCGAGCCGCGGCGTAGTTCCGAAAGCACGCCTCGGTCTTGGCGTTTCCACGGCCGTCGTGATTGACGTCGTGGTTGCCCAGCACCACCAAGCTCAGTGCGCCGAGCTGGCCAATGTAGTCCCCAAAGACGCGGTCCATCTCGGCCTTGGCTTGGGGAGGAATGGAGCCGGCGGTGCACTCGGGACCCTCTGGGTACACGAGGTCGCCCAGAGCCAAGATGGCGTCGGCATTCTCTCGCCGAATCGACGCGATCATGCGCTCGCGACCGGCCTTGTCGAGCCCGATCTTGCCCTCGGTCTGGCCGTCGCACTGCGGCGTCTTGCCCTGGTCACCAACCGTACCGGTGTCGCCCAGCAAGACCAGCTTCACGGGCCCGTCGACGTCGATCTTTACCGTCTCGGGCAGCGACTTCTGAGCCGGACTTCCGGTCCTTCCACACGCAAAGAAGAGCAGCGTGAGGACGGTCAGGTTCACGGAGCTATTTGCCCTCGATTCGCTCTTTGAGTGCCTTGGCTTCGAGCACCGGCGTCGCGGCATTCAGGCCGTACTCCAAGCTGTGCCATTCATCGTCGAATTGGCGGACAATCCAGTTGTCCATGACGACATTGCTGAAGGTCGTTCGGTACACCAAGGTCTTGCCGCCCTCGTCCTTGAGCTCCCAGTCCCAGTGCGAGCCCTCGAGCGCGCCGCTGGCCCACACGCCCTTGATGGTGTGGTCGGCCTCGTTGATGGTGTATTTTCCGGTGAATTGCACGTTGGGTCCGGGAACCTGGATGCCCCAGTCCACCGTCTTGACCGTGTCGGTGCTGCCCTCCTGGACGTCGACCTTGGCGATGGCGGGCATCCACTCGGCATAGGCCTCGAAGTTCACCAGCGCCGCCCACACCTTGTCGATCGGAGCGTTGATGCGGGTGATGCCCGTGACCTGGTTCAGGTGCCCGTCACTGGCGCTCTCGACGAGCACGAGCGGTCCGCGAGCGAGCAGGCTGTCGAAGTCTTCAGCGTGCGCAGGGCTGGACAGGGTGAGGGCAACAAGTGCGGTGATCATGTGAGTCTCCGTTGGGGCCGGAAAGAGTCTAATACTCGATGAGGATGTTCTTGACGCGGGTGTACTCAAGCAGCGCGTCCTGACCGCCCTCTTTTCCCCAGCCCGACTTCTTGAAGCCGCCAAAGGGAGCAGAGACCGGCAAGCTGCCGTAGGTGTTCACCCAGATGATGCCGGCGTCGATTCCGGCGGACATGCGATGAGCGCGTCCAAGGTCGCGGGTCCAGATGCCCGCAGCCAAGCCGTACTCGGTGTCATTGGCCAGGCGCAGCGCCTCTTCTTCGGTGTCGAAGGCGGTGACCGAGACGACGGGACCAAAGACCTCTTTGCGCCACAGCTCGCTGTCGGTGCCGACATCAGTGAAGACATGCGGGGCTGTGAAGTTGCCCTGGGACGACAAGCTGTCGGCCACCGGTCCGGCGTAGTGCAGGGTGCACTGCTCGGTGGCGCGTTCAATGATGCCGCCGACCCGCGCTTGGTGGGCCTTGCTGACCAGGGGGCCCAGCATCGTGAAGCGCTCGACGGGGTCGCCGACGGGCAGTCCACCGGCCAATCCGGTGATGGACTCGAGCACCGAGTCGTAGGCTCCACGCTGAACGAGCAGTCGTGAGCCGGCGGCACAGGCCTGTCCAGAGAGCCCGAACACACCCATTGCCGACAGCATCGGCACCTTGTTCAGGTCGGCGTCATCGAACACGACGTTCGGGCTCTTGCCGCCCAGCTCCAGGCTGACGGGAGTGAGGTTCACCGCTGCGGACGCCAAGATCTTGCGGGCGATTCCGCCGCCTCCGGTGAAGCTGATCTTGTCGATGCCGGGGTGCGCGACCAACAAGCGTCCGGTGTCGCCATCGCCGGTGAGCACCTGCACGACACCCGCAGGGAAGCCCGCCTGTTCGACGAGAGTGGCGACGCGCATGGCGGAGAGGCTGGCTTGCTCGGACGGCTTGAGGATGACGCAGTTGCCAGTGGCCAGTGCCGGGCCGAGCTTGCTGCCCACAAAGAGCAGGGGCACATTCCAGGGAAAGATGGCGGCGATGACGCCGTAGGGCTCGCGGCGCGTGAAGTCGAGCTGGTTCGACGCCCCCTGCTCAATGACCTGGCCGTAGCTCTTGTCGGCCCACTGAGCGTAGTACTGCAGATTGCGGATGAGCGCCTTGGCGCTGAACTTTCGCGCAAATCCGAACGGCATGCCCATGTCCAGCGCTTCGATGCGACCCAGGTCCTTTTCGGCCTCGGCGCACAGTGCGGCGAGCTTGTTCATGGCTGCAGCGCGCTTGTAGGGAGCGAGGTTGGACCAGGCCTTGAACGCGGCTCGCCCCGCCTGTACGGCGCGATCGACGTCTGTGGCTCGCGCGACGGGAATGGTGGCGATGGCTTGCCGGGTGCTGGGGTCGATGCTGGGCAGGGTGTCGCCCTCGACCGCTTGGCAGAGCTCGCCGCCGATGAGCATGGGCTGTGCACCGCCCAGTCCGGCCTTTTCGATGTCGCGGCTGTGGTCGATCATGCGCCCATCACCAGGCTGGCGCGAGTGACGGGACCTGGCTGCTTGCCGAAGGCATCGGCCTCGACAAAGGCTCGGTCGATGTCCTCGAGGTCGTAGGCGTGGCTCGACAGGCTGGCGAAGGGGTAGCGGTCCTGGGCCCGGCGCAGGAAGTCGACCGCCCGTCGCAACACATCGGGTGGGTACAGGCTGACACCGATGATGCTGCGGTTGTACCCGACCAACAGGCTGGGGTCCTCTTTGTAGGTCTGCTTGGGGTTGATGTTGCCGATCGCGCAGTAGCGGCCGCCACGGGCCAGCATGCGAATGCCCTCGGGCACGACCTGTGGCAAGCCGGCGACCTCGACCACCACGTCTGCTCCCCAGTGTGCGGTCATGCCCATGACCATCTGGGTGCGGGCCCGGGCGTCGGTCACTTGGCTGACGTCGATGACCTCGTCGGCTCCAAACGCCTTGGCCGCCTCGAGTCGCGCCGGCACCGCGTCGATGGCGATGACCCGGTCGGCTCCCATGTCCTTGGCGACGGCGCAGGCGAACAGGCCTAGGCCACCGGCTCCCTGAACGACGACCCGGTCGCCGAACTTCAGGTTGGCCCGCTGCAGGCCGAAGATCACCTGGGACAGGGCGCAGTTGGCACCGCAGACCATCTCGTCGCTGACGTCGTCTGGCACCTTGAACACCGACTGCTTCTGCTTGACGTAGTAGTAATCGGCAAAGCCGCCGGTGAAGTGCGGGTGCATGTCCGTGGGGCGCACCGGCGTCGCCAAGGACTGCATGCATTGGTAGGTGTCGCCCTGCAGGCAAGCGTGGCAGTGACCGCAGTTCACGTAGTAGGTGAACACGACCCGGTCGCCTTCTTTGAGGGTGCGTCCGAGGGCGTCGCTCCGGGTCTTGCGGCCCAGCTTGTGCACCACGCCGCACATCTCGTGCCCCAGCACGATGCCGTAGGTGATTCCCATGCGGGCGAGGTCGGTGTCGCCGCGCCACAGGTGCAGATCGCTGCCGCAAATGTTCGCGCGGCTGATCTTGACCACCAGATCCCGATCTCGGGGGTCTGGTACGTCGTATTGCCGAATCTCAAAGGGCTTTCCGACCCCGTGAAAGATGGCTGCGCGTCCCTTGTCAGGCATGGGTGGCCTCCGGTGGAGCTTTGCCGAGTCCGATCAGCCGGCGTGCGATGACGATGCGTTGGATTTGTCCGGTGCCCTCGACGATGTCGAGCGCCTTGACGTCCCGGTAGAGCTTCTCGATGAGCTCGTCACCAGCGCCTCCAGCCTCGCCCAGCACATCGAGGCTCATGCTCGCGGCCTCGAAGGCGATCTGGGCACAGGTGGCCTTGGCGATGGCGGCGGCGACGGCGTTGTCCTGGCGGTGGTCGGCTTGCCATGCGGCCTTCCAAGCCAACAGGCGTCCACACTCCAGGCGGCGACGTACATGGGCGAGCCGGTCTCGGACTCGGTCCATTCGCCACGCTGACGGACCGGTGAATGCGGTCTTGGCAAAGCGCTGAGTCTCGTCAAAGCAGGCCCGACCGATGCCCACAGCCATGGCCGCCACGATCGGACGGGTCATGTTGAAGGTCTTCATGGCGCTCTTGAAGCCCTCGTTGCTTGCGTAGGCGGCCTCGCCTCCGAGCAGATTGGCGACCGGAACCCGGCAGTCTTGCAGCACCAGCGATGCAGTCGCTGACGCAGCCAGGCCCATCTTGCGCTCGACCTTGGCGACGTGGAATCCGGGGGTGCCCGCCTCGACAACAATCGGACGGTGGCCGGCGCGTCCCAAGCTGGGATCGATGGTGGCCCAGATGACCGTGAATGCGGCGCGGTCCCCATTCGAGATGAAGCACTTCTCGCCGTTGAGCACGAACTCGTCGCCATCTCGAACCGCGCGGGTCCGAATGCGGGCCACATCGCTGCCGGCATCGGGCTCGGACATGCCAAAGGCCGCCCACATGGGCGTGCGCATCTTCTGGAAGGGGCCCAAAAAGCGCTTCTTTTGCTCCGGTGTGCCCGTAAACATCACCGGAGCGCCACCGAGTCCGGGCCCGGGCAGCATCGTGGCCATGCCTCGGTCCCAATAAGCGGCCTCTTCGCCGAGCACGACGGCTCGTCTGGCGGTTCTGCGGGCGCGTCCGTCGTCCTTGCGCGCGGGCTTGTCCCAGTCCTTGACCTTGCCAGTGAAGCCGCCGGTCAGGCCCTTCTTGATGGCCGTGACAAAGAAGGGATGGTCTGCAGACAGGGGCGCATGCTGGCGGTCGGCCTCGATGCCGAGAGGACGCAGGTATTCTTTGCCCAGCCAGCCCACGACTTGGCGCACGGGCTCAAAGCTGGGGTCGACGGTGAAGTCCATCACAGCACCTCCGCGGCGGCATCGCGCAGGGCGGCGTCTCGGCCTCCCCACAACAGGCCCAGGGCTCGGGCGTCGCGCATCCACTTCTCGACGGGATGGTCTGCCATATAGCCGTGCCCTCCCAGCAGCTGCACACCCATTGATGTGGCGTGCAGGGCTCCATCGATGGCCTCGAGCCAGGCGTCGGTGGCCGGCATGGTCTGGCCCTTGTCGAGTGCCCAGGATGCGTGGTCCGCCATCACGGCCGCCGCCTCGACGGACATGGCGACCTCGGAGACCAAGAAGGCCAGGCCCTGGTGTTGGGACAGGCGCTTGCCGAATGCCACGCGCTCCTGCACGTATTGCCGGGCGTACTCGGCCGATGCGGTGGCGACTCCGATCAGCAATGCGGCCCCGGCGAGGCGAAGCTCGGCGATGGCAGCGGTCGTGTCCTGGGACCCGGTCTGCAGCAGCTCGACGACCCTTCCCTTGATGGGACCGGCGGCCCACAGGCCGAGGGCGTGGACGGGCTCTCCTTCGATCCTGGCGATGGCCCAGCCGGTCGGCGAGAGCAACAGAATGCAGTCCCCGCTGCCCGCGTGAAGGATGGGAATGTCCAGATTGTCGCGAATCTCGTTCACAAAAAGAATCGCGCTCATTGGGG
>CAYYHT010000266.1:0-9444 GCA_964471355.1 uncultured Enterobacteriaceae bacterium | reverse complement strand
GGCTCCCCCACAGCAGCTACGCACCCGCCGCGGCGCGCCAACCGCTAAAGTCGAGTCTAGCAGGCCGTTGAAAAACTCGCTCCGCTCGGTTTTCAGCGCCCTGCTACTCCATATTTCGGCACCGCTGCCCGGATCCCGGACGACTCGGGACACCGCTCTCGTCGATTGACAAACCGTCATTGCAGGCCAACTTTCACGCAATCACCGAGACCGGGACCCGAGTCGTCCGGGGCAGCGGCCGCCTTGGCGCAGCCCGCATCAAAAGACCCTTCGGGCCTTTTTCAACGGCCTGCTAGCGAGCGCTGGGCTGCTAGAACTCCATCACGGCGGTGCCGAGGAAGCCCGCGGTCGCGACCGCTTCGATGGTGCTGCCGTCGGTTGGATTGACCGCGGATGTCTTCTTGCGGCGGTACATGCCCACGGTGAGCAATAGCGGCGGGTCCATGTAGTCCCCGGTGGGGATGGTCATCGAGCCGGTGTCGTTGCCGTGGCAGAACAGCGTTCCGAGTGGCGCGCCGGTGTAGTAGTCGTACACGCCCAGATCGATGACGAAGCCGTCGCCCGAACCGGCCGGGGCCCAGGTAAAGGTCTGACTGATGGAGCTGACCTGGGCTTGGAAGGAGCCGGCCTCGCCGCTGTACATCAGCTCGAGCGGGCCGATCGATGAGTAGCCTTCGGCGGCTTGGAGCGCGTTGACGACATTGAAGCCGGTGGAACCGGGCACGTCGAGCTCGTAGGACGCGTTGCTGATGTAGTCGTTGAGCGGGATGTTGTCGGCGGTGTAGCTGATGCCTGCACCCGAGGTGGATGCCGAGCCGACCAGTGGAATCGTCGTGCTGCCGGACTTGAGGTACGCGTAGTCCCCGACGTTGACGAAGGCACCGACGGGCGGTGCGCTGGAGGGATTGAGAACGCACTGGCCCTTGGGGGGCATCCAGTCGTCCCATGAACCGCTGATGGGCGCATGGAAGGCAGCGCCGGCCTGAATCGAGAACTCGCCAGGGAAGCCCAGGCAGGTCGGACAGGCGACCTGGGTGCGGGACAGCTCGATGAATCCACCGGTCAGGCCCGTCGATCCGACCGGAGGGCCGGTGTCGGTGTCGGTGTCAGTGTCGCCCGTGTCGGGAGGCGGCCCCGTGTCCGAGAATGTGAAGCCCGAGATGACGACGTCTTCGTCGGCGTCGGTGCGCACTGTGACGTCGACCGAGAAGGCCGAGCCCGCGTTGGGCGAGGTGACCATGATGGTCTCGGTGTCGAGCACAACCACGTCGAGCTTGGCGTTGCCAAAGAAGACTTCGGGCACGCCCTCGAGGTTGGCCAGGCCGATGGTGACGTCGGTTCCGCCGTAGATTGGACCCCAGTTTGGCTCGATGTCGGTGACCGTCAGGCCGTCGTAGAGTGGCGCATCACCGGTGTCGAAGCCGTTGGCGGCCTCGAGGCCCACGCCGCAGGCTGACATGGCCAGCAGGCTTGCGATGACGGTGATGAACTTGATGCGACGCATAGAGAATCCACAGGAGGAACAGCGCTATTTAGGGCATCGGATCGGATTGCGCTACCCTCCAGCGTAGATGGCGAAACGTCGAGTTGTCCTGATTGATGGCAGTGCGCTGATTTTCCGCGCCTTCTTTGCCCTGCCCGCTGACCTTCGCACCGCCGCGGGACAGCAGACCAACGCGGCCTACGGCTTTGCCCAGATGTTCAAGCGGCTGCTCGATGGCAAGCAGCCGGCCTGGGGGGCGGTCGTCTTCGATGCGCCCGGCAAGAAGTTTCGGGCCGTGCACTACCAGCAGTACAAGGCGAATCGGGGTGCCATGCCCGAGGAGCTGGTGGGCCAGCTGGCTTTGATCGACCGCATTGTCGAGGCCCACGACTTTCCGATGTTGCGCGTGCCCGATGTCGAAGCGGATGACGTCATCGGCACCCTGACGCGCTTGGCGGTCGAGGCGGGCCACGAGGTCCACATCATCAGTGGCGACAAGGACTTCGCACAGCTGATCGGCAATGACGTGCGCATGGACGACCCGATTCGCGAGGTGGTCTACGACGCCGACCTGGTGTTCAAGCGCTGGGCGGTCCGGCCGGATCAGTTCGTGGACTGGCTGGCCCTGGTGGGGGACCGCTCGGACAATATCCCCGGTGTGGCAGGCATCGGCCGCAAGGGAGCCAGCAACTTGCTTGCCGAGCACGGCTCCCTCAACGCCATGCTGGCCGATCCCACAAAGCTCAAAGGCAGGCCCGGCAAGCTGCTGGTCGAGCACAAGGACGACGCGCTGCTCAGCCGCAAGCTCGCCACCATCGTGACGGACGTGCCCCTGCAGATGGGGCTGGCCGACCTGGTCATTCCCGAGCCGAATCGCGAGCGCATCGACGCCCTGTACCGCGAGCTTGAGTTCTTCTCGCTGCTGGGGGCTCCGGCGCAGCCCGACCAGCTCTACGACCCGTCTGAGGTGGACTATGGAGTGGCCGTCACCGACCGCGAAGTGACCGCACTGCTGGGGGCGCTCGATCCAGATGAGCCGGTGGGCCTGCTGGTGCTGCACGACTTGCCGCGGGCTCTGGTCGGCGATCTTTCGGGGGTGGCCATCGCGATTGAGCCGGGCGTGGTGCGCTTCATCCCCTTTCCAGGGCGGCTGACTCGGGTCGGTGGATCTGCGCTGAAGACGTGGCTCGAAGACCCCAACATGCCCAAGCTCACCCACACGGCCCGGGACGCATGGGTCGTGCTTGCCAGGCACGGAATTCAGCTGGCGGGGGTGGTCGGAGACACCGCCCTGGCGTCCTACTTGGTCGATCCGACCCAAGCGATGCCGCACAGCCTCGATGTGGTGGTGCGTGAGTATCTGCATCGCGCCATCGACAGCTTCAAGCGGCTGGTCGGACGCGGCAAGAAGCGCAAGTCACTTGCCCAGGCCGATCCGGCGGACGTGGCGGAGTTCGCATGCCACCTGGCTGATGCGATTCTGCAGCTGTGGCAGGTGCTGGGCCCCAAGGTCGAGGAGAGCCAGCAGGCGGGCTTTCTGGCCGAGGTGGACCTGCCCATGTCCGAGCTGCTGGGCTTGATGGAGCTGACCGGAATCGCGGTCGACACCGATGTGCTGAACAAGCTCGGCGATGCCCTAAAAATGGAGGGGGCTGTCGTCGAGGAGCGCATCTTCGAGCTAGCCGGGCACCCGTTCAATGTGGGCTCGCTCAAGCAGCTGTCGGCGGTGCTGTTTGACGAGCTGAAGCTGCCCGTGCTCAAGCGCACCAAGACCGGCTACTCGACGGCCTCGGACGTGCTCAAGAGGCTGAGTCCCAAGCACGAAATCATCGCCCATGTGCTGCGCTGGCGCTCGATTGCCAAGCTCATCAATACCTACACCGATGTGCTGGTGGCGGCCGTGGACCAGACGACCGGCCGCATTCACTGCACCTTTCAGCAGACCGTCAGTGCGTCGGGCCGCTTGATCACCACCGACCCGGACCTGCAGCGGACTCCCGTACGCACCGCCGAGGGGCGAACCATCCGCCAGGCCTTTGTGGCAGGTCCGGGCAACGTGCTGCTGAGTGCCGACTGGAGCCAAATCGAGCTGCGCCTGCTCGCCCACATGACCGGCGATGAGCTGCTGGTCGAGGCGTTTGCACTCGGCTTGGACATCCACGCCCGCACCGCCGCGCAGATCCACGGAATCGGCCTGGATGAGGTGACCAAGGAGCAGCGAAACATCGGCAAGACCGTGAACTTCGCCACCATCTATGGCCAGGGAGCGACGGCTCTGGGGCAGCAGCTGGGCCTGCCTCGCGCCGAGGCCGCTGAGCTGATTCGAAACTACTTCGAGCGCTATTGCGGGGTGGCCGCCTGGAAGTCCGCGACGATTGCCCAGGCCAGCCACGACGGCTTCGTCACCACACTTCTGGGGCGTCGCCGCATCGTGCGTGAGCTGTCCAGCCGCAACCAGACGGACCGTTCCTATGGCGAGAGGATCGCGGTCAACACGCCCATCCAGGGCTCGGCCAGTGACCTGTGCAAGCTCGCTATGCTGCAGATCGCAGCGGCGTTGCCGGCGAATGGCTTGCACGGACAGATGGTGCTGCAGATTCACGACGAGCTGCTGTTCGAGGTGCCCGAGAGCGAGGCGTCGGTCACCGCGCAAGTGGTCAAGCTGTGCATGGAGGGCTGCTACCCACTGCGCGTGCCGCTTGTCGTCGATGTAGGGGTCGGGCGCAGCTGGGCCGAGGCCCACTGAATCGAGTGCCCTCAGATACGGACTTCGAATGCCGCCGGGTGCAAGGTGTCGGCCCACAACTGCGCGTCGATGCCGAACACGTCGGTGACCACCCAGACCTGTCCCCGCGGCCCGCCGTCGTCGCGCAGGCAGGTCAGCTCGATCTTGCGCGGATGCAGGTTGGGACCCCCGGCGTCTGCCAGCCTTGCCCGCGCAGCTTGTTTGGCGGCCAGCCAACCGCGCAGCCAGCGCTGCCGGTCGTCGCTGGCACGGAAGGCCTCGAGCTCGATGGGCGTGCCCAGCAGTCGCACCAAGGTGCCTTCCAGTGGCTCGACGGGAGGTATCGCACCCTGCAGAGGCTCATCACCGAGCACGAAGCGGCGGATGACGTCGTGGCCTTGGCCGAGCAATCCGCCGTCGACCAGGGTCTCGGTCCAGCGGAAGGTGCACCACGGTCCGTCGTGGCCATCGAGCTGCACATCGAAGATCAGCAGATCGGCCGTGGCCGAGACCAGGTCGAGGCGACACCGCACTTCACCGGTTGGACGCGGTCCGTACAGGCGCATGTCCTGGGCGGCGATGGGGTAGGCGATGGCCCCCTTTGGAACGTCTTGGCCCCAGACCTGCGGCGAGCCGGACATCATCGGGTGGGTTGCCGTATCGAGCATCAGCGGATCGAGGAGAAATGCGGGTCCATCGGCCAGCAGGTCGGTGTCTGCTCGGGTCGTGAAGACCGCGCTCGCGCCTTGCTTGGAGCGCTTGCCAAGGCTGGTGACCGCCTGCATGGTGGGCCCGTGGAAGGTGTAGCCACCAGTAAAGAAGGCCTCGGGCGTCAGGCCGACGCCTCGGGCGCCCTTGACTGGACCGGCGATGGGCGGAGGCGGCGGGTAGTCATCGCCCATCTGAACCACCGCGCGCATGTGAACCACCGGGCCGGACAGCTTGGGGAAGCGCTCGTTCTCGTGATGCACGGCCAGGGTGACAGCGATGGTGTCTCCGTCGGCGACCGCGACCACCAGCAGCTCGACAGGTGCGTCGTCGATGGCAATCCACTTCAGGGCCTGCAGGTCGGGCAGGCCGATCACCGTCCGTCCGGGCTGCAGCAGCTGTGCGGCTTCGGCGGCGATCTCGGCGGCGAAGGCCATGGGGACTGCGGGCACGGTCAGCGTGGGGCAGTGGTCAGCGAGCCAGTGATGGCGGGCGGGGTCTAGCACGACTGTGCCGTGGCCGATCGGGCCGTCGACGGTGAACTGGTCGAGCAGGGCGGCCGCTGGGTCCACGCGCGCTTCGGGAGCCTGCTTGGCTTTGGCCTCTGGGCCGGCGGCATCGACCAGGGCCACACCAAAGTCGTTCAGCGTGTAGATCGGCAGTGAGTCGGCATACAGGGTGGCACGACCGCGAATGCTGGTGCTGGTCTGCTCGGTCACCTCAAACACCAGCCGCACCGTCTTGACCGTGCGCAGCACCTGGCCGCGGTACTTCCACTCGAAGTCGAGTCCGGTGGCCAGGGGTTGAATGCGCTTGCGAGTGGTGTCAGGCGCGTCCAGCAGCAGCACCCAGCGGGCCAGCTGCAGAATGCCCTCGAGGCCCAGCGAGCCGGGCATGACCGGGTCTTGGTGGAAGTGTGCTGTGAACAACCAGTCGTTCGGGTCGACGTCGTACTCGCCGATAAAGAAGCCCGCATCGCGATCGACGTGCACGACCCGGTGCAGCATGCGCAAGTCGAAGCGGGGGCTTGCAAAGCCCGACCAGTCGGTCAGGTCGACCAGGGTGTTGGCCGCGCGCAGGGGCTGTGCCTCGCCTGGCATGCCCTTTTGGGTCGCGAGGGCTCCTTTGGTGAAGTAGCCGAAGTGGGTGTCTCCGCGGAACACCAGCTGCTCACCTGCCCAGCACTCGAGGTCGAAGTTGGTGAGAATCATGCCGGCGGACTCGGACACACTCGTCAGCACGATCTTGGTGGTCAGCGTGCCGATGTCGGCGCCGACGTCGACGAAGACATGACCGTGGCCGCCCAGATTGCGGAAGTAGAGGTCGTGGTCTGACCGCAGTGCGCTGCCTTCCCACGCGGTGATCCATCCGCAGGGCTGCAGGATGATCTCGAGCAAGATCGAGAATGGCATCGACGTGTTGGGGGAGGCGGCGAAGTACCAGGCATCCGGCGGAACGTCGTACTCGATGCTCGCCCCTGTGCCGGCCTTGAGCTGATGCGGTGCGGCGTCGATGGCCGCGGAGCGGTGGATGAACTGGTACGGAGGACCGGGGATGCGGGGGCCGCGACGCTCGTCGTCGAACACGGTAGCCTTTGGGCCGAACGCCCGCGCATGCTCTCCAATCGAGAACTCGAGGAAGTGGGCAAAATCCAGGGTTGTGGTCTGGCGGACGACACGCTCGCCTGCGATGCGGACGCCGACGTTCTGGGCGCGAACCACCGGGGTGCCGTCGACGCTCAAGATGACGTCAGCGATGGCGTAGGGGGCGTCTCCTCCCGCGGCTTGCTTGATGCGGACCTCGTACTCCAGGCTGGTGTGTCCTGGCACGACCTGGCCTCGGCAGCGCAGCTCGCAGGGCAGGTCGGCGATGGGTTCGAAGGTGCCGGTGGGGAACTCCGCGCCGAAGCCCGCGCTCATGAGCCAGACCTGAACCGCTTGCATGGCGACGTCGAACATCAACGTGCCGGGCATGCAAGGGTCGCCCTTGAAGTGGCACGGGTTGAACCAGTCGTCGTCCCGCAGGTCTTGGACTGCAATCAGGCCGCCCAGACCGTGAGCACCGCCGGTGTGGGTCAGCGAGCGAACCCGGTGGATGAGCCCCCACTTGCCGTCGGGCAGTCTGGCGGTGGAACCGTCCGCGTCGATGTAGGCGGACCCCAGTGCCGCAGAGACATTGCCGCTCTTCATGGCCGCGATTCCAGCGCCATCGATGGCGTCGGGGGCCCGGTCGATGAGCGGCGCGAACTGGCCCGTGAAAGCGGGCTCGGTGATCGAGACGTCACAGCCCTGGGGGACTGCCAACTCGGCCGGCGTAAAGAAGCCTGCCACGCCGTTGCGCATGCTCAACACCGGCTGGCCATCGTGCTTCCGTACGCAGTCGTACTCGAAGTAGAACAGGGTGATGCCACCCATGTGGGCGAAGCTGTTGATGCGAATGTCGTGTCGAAGGGTCTGGCCCACCCGCGGACGCTCGCCGTGAAACGTCAGGTCGCAGTCGAGCAAGCGGTAGATGCGCTGTCCCTGGCACTGCTCGTCGATGCCCAAGTACGAGACCAGGAAGAGGTCGGCTTGGCCACTCTCGACCACGATGCATGGGGGCGCCTTGCCGTCCTGGACCCAGAAGGCGTGCGGATCGAGGTCGAACTCGGTGATGATGCGTGCGGGACCCAGCTGACCCCGGGACCCCTCGATGTCGACCACGCGACTGACCAGCAACAGCGGGTCCATGGGCAGCCGCACCCGGGGCTCGTACCGGTCCAGGTCTGCGTAGGCAGCGCCAAGACACGACGACAGGGTGCCTGATGCGAAGCGTTCCAGGGCCGCGCGATCGAACGAGCGGGGGGTCCGCGCAGGCAACGAGGGGCGAGCTTGGTCGAGCCCACCAACCACCGGAGCGGGTTGGGGCGTAGGCCGTGCGGGAGCGTTATGAGGAGCGGCCTGGTGCGCAGCCATCATTGAAGCGGTCAGCGTGTTGATCTGGCGCAGTTGCTCTCGGTGAGCGTCTTCGAGGGCGAGAAAGTCCTGGTGAGCGGCGACCATGGCCGCGGTGTTGCGCTCGAGGGAGTGCACCAGCTCGCGCAACCCAAGGGAGGCAGCTGCGGTGGCCGCTGCATCGGGCCTGTGAAGGTTCACTGCGGGAGCAGGAGCAGGAACAGGAGCGGTCGCGGGCGCTGGGATTTCAAACGGCCGTTCGTGAGGGGCCACGTTGCCTACCCACTTGTCCCACTGCAGCGGCACATGTGCGGACCGGCCACCACGGGCAACCAAGGGCTCGGATGCCGGTCCAAAATCCCACCAGGTGTCGCGCTGAACGATGACCGGCGGCCCACTGTGGGGCACGGTCACTGGATGGCGCGGCTGTGCCGGAGCCAATCCATCTGCGAAGGCCTTTCGTTGGTCTTCGGGAGGGGACGCAATTACGGAATGCGATGCCGCTCCTGCCCGTGAGGTGAGTGCCACAGAAGCGAGGCGGCCGCCTTCGCTCCATCCCAGCGGCGTGCGCTCTGGAGGCAGGTTGACCGCGATGATGGCCTGCAGCACCATGATCATGCCGTCGAGTGCTTCGGCGTGACCGACGCGCTCATGGTGGGTGGCGACAGCGGTCTCGGGCCCCAAGCGCAGGTGGGCAGCGGCGGAGCCCGCGCACACGACATGAATGGCTTCGGGTGCGTGATCGGCCTCTGCACAGGCCCGGGTCTGAGCGGTGCGGCTGTCGTCGGCGCCTGCGTGGCCACGGAGCTCGGCGTAGATGGGGTCCTTGTCGCGCACCGCATCGGCCATGCGCTTGAGCACCAGCACGATCGCACCCTCTGCGGCAGGGCGCTCGCCGTCGATTTTCGCGGCGGCCGAGAGCGCGCCGACGTGGCCTGGCAGGTCCACCGCACCCACCACAGCGGCATCGATGGTGCCCGCCGACAGCAGTCGGCAGCCGTGGTCGAGTGCGACCGGTCCCGACGCCTCCCCTGCCGAGACGGTGTAGGACGGTCCGATCAGTCCAAACGTGGCTGCAACGCGATTGGCCACGAGATTCGGCATCAGGCCCTGAACGCGGGCAGGGGTCAGCGGCTGTGCGATCGCGTCGGCTCCCTGTGTGGAGTCCGCTGCCCAACGCAGGACGTGCTCGGCGGTGTGCAGGTCGATGCCCATGCCGACGATGGTGGCGGTTGACTCGGGCAGCGTGGGACCGTCCCCAATGGCCCGTGCGGCGGTGCCCAACAGCAGAAGCTGCTGCGGCAACAACTGGGCCGCTTCAAGGGGCGGAATGCGCAGGGCGGCCGCATCGACCGTGACGTCGTCCACCCAGGCCCCCGAGGGCAGCGGGCCCAGGCCCCGCCGCACTGTTTCTGGGGCTGGCTGCAGCAGGCTGCCCCGGCCGCGAAGGACCTCGGACAGCGCCTTGGGATCTGACTCAGCGCCCAGACGTGCAGCGAGGCCCACGACAGCGATGCGTGTCGGAACCGGCGCCGTCGGCTGCTTGCGAGCCTTGCGTGGCTTGCGATGCTGTTCGACGATGACGTGGGCGTTGG
>CAYYHT010000265.1:2882-9459 GCA_964471355.1 uncultured Enterobacteriaceae bacterium | reverse complement strand
CCATCGACGTGGGAACCAACTCGGTGCACCTGTTGGTCGCCGAAGTCAGCTCAGATGGCACTGTCACCCTTCTCGAGAAGGCCCGCGAACAGGTACAGCTTGGCTCCGGCGGCATCGGCTCGCACCGCATCACCGACGCGGCATGGCAGCGAGGCATCCGGGCGATGGATTCCTTCAAAGAGACCTGCGATTCGTTTGCGGTCGAGGACATCCACGCCACGGCGACCTCGGCGGTCCGCGAAGCCGAGAACGGCGCCGACTTCTGCCGTGACGTCAAAGAGCGGACCGGCATCCACATTCGCGTCATCAACGGCACCGAAGAAGCACGGCTGATCTACCTCGGCGCCCGCGCTGACCTCGACTTTTCACGGGGCAGGGTCATGCTCTTCGACCTCGGAGGCGGCTCGACCGAGCTCATTCTCTGTGATGCCGAGACGCCTCTGCTGACCATCAGCCTGCCGCTGGGGCACATCCGACTCACCGATGCCCACCACGCCGCCGACGGGCCCCTCACCGACGCCGGTCTCGAGGAAATGACCAAGACCATTCGGCGAAGCATCCGTCCGTTGGCGGCCCGGGTCCACACCGATGACTTCAACTCGTTGGTGGGCACCAGCGGGACCGCGCGTGCCCTCGCTCGACTCGCGACCGCAGCCCGCGGGGACATCATCCCCGAGCACAGCCATGGCCTGGTCTTGCACCGATCAGAACTCGATGATCTGATCGGCGTGTTCCAGACATTGTCGGCCGCAAAGCTGGCGCGCATGCCGGGCATGGACGCTAGGCGTGCCAAGACGCTGCCGTCGGGTGCGGTCCTGGTCCGCGAGATCATGGACACGCTCGGCAAGAAACGACTGGTCACCTCGGAGCTGTCCCTGCGCGATGGGCTGGTCGCCGACTGGGTTCGCCGGCACCACCCTGAAGTGAGCCTGCTGGGCACTGTCAGTGATCCACGGCGACGGGCCGTGATGGCCATGATGAAGCGCTATCGGGTAGACGTAAAACACGCTGAGCAGACCGCGCGTTTGGCCACCGAGATCTTCGACGCCACCGTACTTGTGCATGGCTTGCGCATCGACGACCGGCGCATCCTCGAGTTCGCGGCCCTGCTGCATGATGTTGGGCACCACATCTCGGGCAAAGACCACCACAAGCACGGCCAGTACCTGATTCGGCACACACGCATGCCCGGCTTCACCTCGCCCGAAGTCGCTGTGCTGGGCAATTTGGTGAGGTACCACCGGTCGGGCAAGGCCAAGCAGGGCCATGCCGAGTTTGCCGCGCTCGATGCGGTAGGACGCGACCGGGTCAACGGCTTGGCCGCCATATTGTGCCTAGCCGATGCCCTCGATCGCGGTCACAACCAAAGCGTTCAGGGAATTGACGTCACGGTATCCAAAGAGCGGGTCCACATCCTGGCGCGCACGCGGGACGCAGGACACTTGGAACGGTGGGCTGCGGTCCGGCGCTGCGAGCCACTCTCCCGACTGCTCGGACTTCCAGTCGAAATCGAGTTAGATTAGTCTCGCCCTGACGACCGCGGAGACAGGCGTTTATGTCGACATTCATCGAAACCGCTGCAGACGTTGAGAGGCAGCTGCAGGCTGCGCTTGAGCAGTTGGCCACCTACGAGGACAACATCTCGCCCCAGCAGGCCTGGGAGCGGCTGAGCAATGAGTCACCGGGACACCCGGTTCTGCTCATGCGGCTCGGATTTGGCCTCGCATTGCTCGCCTCCCTCACCGCCACGGTGGGTGCGTTTGCATTCCCCTTTGTCGAGCCGATGCTCGATCTGCAGACCCGGCGTGGTCTTCCGCTAGCGGAATACAAAGCCATCGAGGCCGCAATCGGCTTTCCGATGCCACTGTCTTTCGGCGCGATCGCCATCTGCATGGGCGTTGGCTTTGCCATGATGGGGCTCGTTGCCGTCACCATCGGACGCGACGCGCCCATGTTGTCCTGGGAAGCCAAAGAGCATGCAAAGCTCGCTGAAGAAGTGCGGCGGCTGACCCAGCAAAAGAACGCCATTCAGCGCAAGAGCGTCACCCCAGCCGGTGCGCGCCCACGCATCGCAACCCCAGCACCTTCCCAACGCGTGACCGGACCCGGTGCGGCACCCGGCGGCGGCGGTGGCTTCGGCGGCGGCGGTGGCGGTGCCCCCAGCGGCAGTGGCTACGGCCCGTCCGGCACCAGCGGTGGCGGCGGCGGCGGCGGAGGTTCGCTTGTGAACTTCGGCGGCGGCGGCGGCGGCGGCAATGACTCCTTCGTCAACTTCGATGACGGCGGCGGCGGCGGTTCTGGCTCGTTCGTCAACTTCGGCGATGGCGGCGGCCGCGGCGCGCCAGCCAATCCCGGCGCATGGGACGACAAACCGACAAGCCCTCACTACGCCATGCCCGACGCGGCACGGCCTTCGGTGGGTGGCGGACGCGGCAGCGGCAGCACTCCCGGAGCTTCAGCTGAGCCGTGGCTGCAACACGCCATCGACAAGGGCAACAAGCTCGCAAAGTCGTTCCCCGTGCAGGCCCAGCTGCAGCTCTCCACCGAGATGGGCTGCCCGTTCAGCCTCAAGCTCGAGCGCGCCACACCAGCCATGGCCGTGCGCGCCATGATGTCCTACGTCGAGTTCTTGGCGAACATTCCGACCCCACCGATGGGCAAGGTCGACCTGGGTGTGGCAGTCGTCGACCGCGGCTTCTACCGAAATGTCCGCTCCGCTGTAGAACCGTACTTCCCGGACACATGCGAGCTGGTGCAGCAAAAGAACAGCGTCGAGCTGAAGTTCACCCAGCCAGACCAGCGCTGGAAGAACTACCCCTACCTCCCCTGAGTTCGCCCCATGGCTCTCTCACGCGCCGACGTCGTCGACCGCAACTTCATGCGGTACGTGCGCGCACTCTCGGACGGTCCGTCGAGATCTGACCTCGACAGTCCAGCACAGGACCAGTCCAGACTGACCGGCCGCATGGCGATCGAATTGTTCATGGCGCAGATCGAGAGCCGCCTGTGCGACCTGCTCTCGCGCGAGCTCAAGAAGGAAGGGCTGTCGTTCTACACCATCGGCAGCTCGGGGCACGAGGGCAACGCGGCGGTCGCTGCAGCACTGCAACCCAACGACCCGGCGTTCCTGCACTACCGATCGGGTGGATTCTACATGGCTCGAGCGCGCCAGGCGCCGGGACCTGAAGGACCACTGGACGTCATTCTTGGGCTGATGGCTCGAGCGTCGGAGCCCATTGCGGGCGGGCGTCACAAAGTCTTCGGCTCCCTGCCGCTGGCCATCCCGCCACAGACCAGCACCATCGCCTCTCATCTGCCCAAGGCGCTGGGGTGTGCCGTGGCGATCGACCGCGCCGCCCGCTTCCGCGGCGTCGACGACCGGCGGATTGTCGTGTGCAGCTTCGGGGACGCGTCTGCCAACCACTCCACAGCTGCAGGTGCTCTCAACAGCGCAGCCTGGACCACGTTCCAGAATGTGCCTGCTCCCGTGCTCTTTGTCTGCGAGGACAACGGCTTTGGCATCTCGGTCCGCACCCCAGAGGGCTGGATCGAGAACGCGTACTCGACCCGACCCGGCCGACGGCCTCGACCTCGTCCACGCGTACGAGACGGCCCTGTCCGCTGTCGAGGCGGTTCGCCGCAAACGGCAACCGGCATTCCTGCATCTCAAGACCGTGCGACTACTCGGGCACGCGGGATCCGACGTCGAGCAGCTGTACCGCACCACGAGCGAGGTCGAGTTCGAAGAGGCACTCGACCCACTGCATCGGACCGCGAGACTATTGGTCGAAGGCGGATGGCTCACGGCTGACACGGTGCTTGAGCTGTACGAGCAAACACGCACCCGATTGGCTGCTATGGCCAACGAAGGCCGCGCGCGGCGCACCATCAGCAGCGCTGAAGAGGTCATGGCCCCGTTGTATAGCCACGACGCGGAAGTCGTCGCGGCGGCCGTTCCCGTGGCGGAAGACAGCGCCCGCGATGCGCATTGGAATGGGCGCCTGCCCGAGGCCCAAGAGCGCCCACGTCACCTCGGCTTCCAGCTCAATCGGGCACTTCACGACATCTTGCTTGCAGTCCCAGAGGCGATGGTCTTTGGCGAGGATGTGGCCAAGAAGGGCGGCGTTTACCACGTCACCGCCGACCTGCTGAAGCGCTTTGGCGTCGGACGAGTCTTCAACACCCTGCTGGACGAACAGACCATCCTGGGCCTCGCAATCGGTGCGGGCCACGCCGGTCTGTTGCCCATTCCCGAGATTCAGTACCTGGCCTACCTGACCAACGCCATCGACCAACTGCGCGGTGAAGCCGGCTCCATGCAGTTCTTCAGCTCGGGGCAGTTCAGCAATCCGATGGTGGTTCGCATCGCCGGCCTGGCCTATCAAAAGGGCTTCGGCGGCCACTTTCACAACGACAACGGCATCGCCTCGCTGCTTGAGATTCCGGGGCTGCTGATTGGCTGCCCGAGTCGCGGCGACGACGCAGCACGCATGCTGCGCACCATGGTGGCTGCTGCGCGGTCTCAGGGCCGAGTGAACGTCCTGCTCGAGCCCATCGCTCTCTACATGACCAAAGATCTGCATGCCGAAGGCGATGGGCTGTGGAACACCAGCTATCCGCCGCCGGGCGAAGGCCTGCCTGTGGGCGAGGTCCGGGTCTACGGCGACGGGCATGACTTGACCATCGCCAGCTACGCAAATGGCCTGTACATGAGCCTGAGAGTCGCCGAGCGACTGCGACAAGACGGCATCGACGCCCGGGTGGTGGACCTGCGCTGGTTGTCGCCCCTGCCGGTCGATGCCTTGGTCGAACAATGCGCCCAGACCGGTCGCCTGCTGATTGTGGACGAATGCCGACGCAGCTCCGGCATTGCCGACAAGCTCGCCGCCGATGTGGGAGAGGCCCTCCCAGGACTGCCGTCGCTGCGCGTCACAGCTCCAGACACCTACATTCCGCTGGGTGCCGCAGCGAACATGGTGCTCGTCAGCGAGGCTGACATCGAGGCTGCCGCTCGTCGCTTGGTGCAAACCACATGAAACGCACCCTCATCGTTTGCCCAGGCCGCGGCAGCTACGGCAGAGACACCATGGGCACGCTGTCCGGCCTCACTGGTCGCGCGGCCCAGCTGCTCAACCTGTGCGACAGCCACCGGCGCAACCAAAACCGCCCCTCCATCAGCGAGCTCGACAGCGCTCCGGCATTCAAGGGGTCACTTCACGTCGCTGGCGAGAACGCCTCGCTGCTCACCTTCGCGTGCTCGTTTGCAGACCGAATCGCCATGCGATCAGACTTTGACGTTGTGGGTACCGTCGGCAACTCCATGGGCTGGTACACCGCACTGGCCCTGAGTGGCGCCTTCGACTCCATCGAGGACGCGATTCGCTTGGTCGACACCATGGGCTCGTACCAGGCGGGCAATGTCATCGGAGCCCAGCTCATCTATCCGCTGAGCGGACCAGACTGGGCAGACTCACCTCAGCGACGAGCCGTCATCGACGACGCCATTGAGCAGGTGCGGGCCGCCGGGCATCAGGCTTGGTGGTCCATCGATCTGGGCAGCTTCGCCATCCTTGCCGCCGACGATGCGGGCGCCAAGATGCTCGCCGACGTGCTTCCCGACGACAAGCGCGGCGCTCGCACCTTCCCAGCCAAGCTGCCCATGCACTCTGCCTTTCACACTCCGCTGCTCGAGCAGACGTCCGAGCGCGCGTTCGACGACCTCAGCGACCTGCGCTTTCAGCCGCCAAAGGTGCCGCTGGTGGACGGCCTGGGCCGGGTTCACCACCCCATTACCGGAGACCCACGGGCACTTCGCGCCTATACCCTGGGTGCCCAAGTGGTCGACACCTATGACTTCGCCTTTTCGGTCAAGACCGCCCTCGCGCAGACGGCACCCGAGGTGGTGGTCCTGCTTGGGCCGGGCAACACCCTGGGCGGACCGTTGGCGTCGATCCTGATCTCTGCGGGCTGGCGAGGCATGGAGAGCCGTGCCGATTTCGAGGCGCTCCAGGCGTCCGACAATCCCGTGCTGCTGTCCTTTGGCATGCCCGAGCAACGGGCGCTGCTGACGTGATCGACGCCTTGCTCGAAGCCGTCCGCCTCAAGCGGTTGGACCGAGCCGGTTGGGTGCGCAGCGGAGTGGCCCAGCCTGAATCGGTGGCCGCACACTCGTGGGGGGTCAGCTGGCTTGTCTTGGTGTTGTTACCGGACGACATGAACCGCGAGCGCGCCCTTCGATATGCGGTGCTGCATGACCTGCCCGAGGTCCGGGTGGGGGACCTGACTCCGGCGGACAACGTGCCCAAAGCCGTCAAGGCCCAGCGCGAACACCGCGCGATGGCGGCCCTATGCGCCCAACTTCCAGCCCATCTGCTGGCTGATTTCGAGGCCTACGAGGCCGGCGTTGACCCCGAGGCACGGTTCGTGCGGCAGCTCGATCGGCTGGACATGGCCATTCAGGCGGTGGCCTATGCCGAACAGGGGGCCGCGGGCATGGATGAGTTTCTCGATTCCGCCGCTGCAGTGATTGAGCACCCGGTCTTGGTCGACGTGCTGCAACGGCTTCGGCAGCACTGAG
>CAYYHT010000265.1:0-2872 GCA_964471355.1 uncultured Enterobacteriaceae bacterium | reverse complement strand
ACCGCCGTGCTCGCCGTTGTTGATGGCCAGACGGTAGCCCGACTGTTCGATGCCCTCGAGCCTCGCGACCTCGGCGGCGGCGAGCAGCACCTTGCCAAGCAGGTCGGCATCGCCAGACACCGCGTTGGCCACCCGGTCGATGGCGCGCTTGGGAATGACCAACACATGGGTCGGCGCCACGGGATTGATGTCTCGGAAGGCCAGCACATCATCGGTCTCATAGACGATATCGGCCGGGATCTCGCGGTCGATGATCTTCTGGAACAGGGTCATGGGGTCCTCGATTGCAGGGAGGCCAGGATACTGGGGCGTTCGTTTGACGTCTATGGAGCGGCCCGTGAGCGAGAGCACTGAATTGACCCCGGCCGGTGTGCGGCCCGCCATCGGAATCGTCGGGGTCGGCACTGTCGGCAAAGCACTGGTCGCCGCCTTCAGAGGCACAAGCACCCTGATGTTGCGCGATCCGGTCTTGGGAGAGGACAGCCGATCCATGGCCGACCTCGTCGAGCACTGCGAAGTCATCTTCTTTGCCGTGCCGACGCCGATGGCAGCGAACACTGACGTCGACCTCACAGCCTTCGAGTCTGCCATCTCAGAACTGCTGTCCGCCATCGATGCGTCGAGCGCGCGACCCGTCGTGTGCATCAAGTCGACCGTGCCTCCCGACCGAATCGCGCGACTTGGAGTCGAGCATCCATTGGTCCGCCTGACCATGAGTCCCGAGTTCCTGCGCGAGGCTTCTCCGATTGACGACATGCTGGCCATGCGCGCACTCGTCGTAGGTGGCGCCGAGCCGGACACCGCTGTCGTCGTGAATCTGTTCAAGAACCACAGCAACGTGAACGGACCCATGCGCACGTCGACCGAGCTCGATGCGGTGGGTGCCGCACTGCTTAAATACCAGCAAAACTGCTTTTTGGCCACGAAGGTCAGCTTTATGAACGAGTTCGCCGATGTGCTTGCTGCATCCAGCAGCACCGCTTCATGGGAGGCGATCCAGGCTGCATTTCATCTGGATCACGAGCGCATGGGCACCAGCCACTGGCGCGTTCCCGGACCAGATGGCATGCGGGGATGGGGTGGCAAATGCCTGCCCAAGGACATGGCCGGGCTGCGCGCATTTGCAGCCAGAAATGGTGCAGCCACTCCATTGCTCGACGCTGTTACCAAGCGCAACCGCAGCGATCGCAACGGCCCCGACTAGGCCGACAAATAGGTGACCCCGGTCGCCGATGCACTGGATTGCCACAGCTGTTGTTGGCTGTCAGCATCGTGCGAAGCGGCATTGCTCTGGGTCTTCCTGGGCGGGCCCCACATCTCGCGCATGCCGTCAGGCCCGACGTAGTCCCCCCCCACGATGTCGGGATGGGTCGCGGCGTACACGGTGGGAAGGGCTCCATCATGGGCGCTCTGTGCCACCAGCCGGTTGCCCAGGCTCATGAACCAGCCCGACACCCGGCTGCCGGTCATCTGTGGGCCAACGCTCTGCAGGTTTGTGGCCGAGTAGCCCGGATGGCAGGCCACGCCGATGGCTCGACTGTTGGCTGCGTGCAGGCGTCGTTGGAGCTCGTAGGTGAACAACAGGTTCGCCAGCTTGCTCTGCCCATAGGCTTGCCAGGCGCCGTAGGCCTTGCGCTCGCTATGCAGGTCATCGAAGTCCATGGTGCCGAACTTGTGGGCGGTGCTGGAGACGTTGACCACCCGTCCTGCAGGAGCCGCTTGAAGCAAATCCAGCACCAACCCGGTCAAGGCGAAATGCCCGAGGTGGTTGGTCCCCAGCTGCATCTCAAAGCCGTCCGCTGTTGCTCGCTGTGGAATCGCCATGACCCCAGCATTGTTGATGAGCATGTCGATGCGATCGTGGGCTTGGTGCAGCTTGTCAGCGCATGTACGGACCGACGCCAAATCGGCGAGATCGAGCGTCACAGTGGAGATCGAGGGGTCGCGCATGGTGTTGCACACCCCACTCGCGGCCATGCGCCCCTTTCGTTCGTTTCGGCAGGCGATGACCACATGGGCTCCCGCCGCGCACAACATCAGCGCCGCCTGGTAGCCAATGCCGCTGTTGCCGCCGGTGATGACGGCGACCTTTCCGGTCTGATCGACCACATCTGCCGCACTCCAGCCCATGCATCCTCCGGTGTGGGCGCATAACAGACCCGTCATGGCAGACGGCCGCACCATCACCGCCAATGGCATCCACTTCCGAGTCATGGAGATGGGCAAAGGCCCGCTAGTGCTACTGCTTCACGGCTTTCCCGACACGGCCCACACCTGGCTTGAGCTCATGCCGGTTCTGGCCGACGCCGGGTACCACGCGGTGGCGCCATTCATGCGGGGCTACTCGCCAACCAGCGCGCCCCCGGACGGCGACTACTCGGCTCAGGCCCTCGGCGACGACGTGCTCTCACTGGTCGCCGGCCATAACCGCGAACAAGCCATTGTGATCGGCCATGACTGGGGGGCTTTCAGCGCCTATATGGCCGCAGGAATGGACCCGTTGCGCATCAGCAAGATGATCACTCTGGCCATTCCGCATCCGCGCGCCATGCGTGTGAGAAGGCTCGGCAAGGCATGGCACTTTGCCCTGTTTCAGACACCCGGGATTCGCCGGTGGCTGGCTGCGGGTGACTTCGCTGCGATCGAGCGCACCTGGCGTCGGTGGTCCCCGCACTGGGAGTTCACGGCTGCCGAGCTTCGGGCTGTGAAGGCGTGTTTCGGTGCTCCGGACGGCTTGCAAGGGCCGATCGCCTACTATCGCCACATGCCCAGGATGCTCACCACGGCTTCAGGGCGAGCCATGCGTGCCGTCTCTTCAAGGCGATGTCCCGTGCCCACCCTGACGATTTGGGGGGCCCGTGACGGGCTGTTC
>CAYYHT010000264.1:5323-9483 GCA_964471355.1 uncultured Enterobacteriaceae bacterium | reverse complement strand
AACCATCCGGCCATTCTGCGGGTGCTCGACTTCGCCATGCTCGAGGGCCGCATTGCCCTGGTGACTGAGTATGTGGAGGGTGAGGACTTCACAGGCTGCATCACCGGTGGCCATCCGATGAATACGCGCTCGCTGCTCGAGGTGATCGGCACCGTTTCCGAAGCGCTCAATACCGCGTGGGCCAGCACCACCGAGACCGGCTCTCAGCTCAAGCTGGTGCACCGGGACATCAAGCCCGCGAACATTCGAATCAGCCGCCACGGCGAGGTTCGACTGCTGGACTTCGGCATCGCGTGGTCCGACGATGCTGGACGCGAGGCACAGACAGCACACAACTCTGCTGTGGGCTCGCTCATCTATATGGCTCCAGAGCGCTTCGGTCGCGAGCCTGTGGGCAGTGCGGCCGACGTCTATGCGCTCGGCTGCACGCTGTTCGAAGGCTTTGCGGACGATGCCCTCTTCGCTGGCGCTGTGGCGCTCGAGATGCTGTCTCGCGCGGCAGACGCCGACAGCCACGACGCCTACGTGGCGCACCGACTCGACGCCCTGACCGACCTTCATCCGGGCGTTCGCACCTTGCTCGACGAGATGCTGAGGCAAGACCAGTTCGCCCGTCCCACCGCCGCCGAAGTGGCCATGCGCTGCGAGGCGGTGGGCGATGAGGTCGGCGGGCTGTCCCTCAAGCGCTGGTGTCGACAGCGCCACTGGCCGGCGCCGGCTCAGCTCGACAGCGGCTGGATCAACCGGGACTTTGTCGACGGCGGCGTGACCACCGAGCGCATTCCGCTCGGCCAGAATCCGCCTGTCGCCTCGACCTATGACGACAACGAGTCGGACACCTTCTTGCTGGGTCTCGATGATGTGCCGGCCATGACGGGCTCCACCGACTCCGACACCCAGGACTTCGCCCTGCTGCCGACCGGTCAGCAGCCCGGGGTCACCGCCGAGGTGCCTCCACCGAGCCCGACGTCCTGGCTCGCAGTCGCAGCGCCGCTGGTGCTGGCCGCGGTTGTGCTCTTGGCCATTGGGTTGCAGTTCAGCGGTGGCTCTTCCCAAGAGCTTCCGGTTCAGGCGAATCCGATCACCCAGCCCCAGGCTGCACCGTCTGAGCCCGCCCGCGTCGAGGTCGAGCCCCCCGCGCCCATTCCCGAGCCCCCGGCTGCACCGCCGCCGCTTCAGCCCATCGACGCGCCTGCTGTCGAGCCGGTCGCTGCAGAACCAGTGGTCACCAAGAAGGTGCGACGGCGCACAGAGACCGCACCCACCCCAGCGCCAGCCCCGGTCCCCGAGGTCAAGCCTGAGCCGGTGCCCGAGCCCGTCGTCGCCGAGGTCGTCTTTGGCACCGTCAAGAGCAGCGATGCTTCGCTCAAGGTCGAGCTTCGAGGGCCGAACGGCACGTTCTCACCCGGCCAGGTCCCGTCCGGCAAGTACAAGGTGTTCGTCGACCTGGGCACAGGCCTGCAGGCCGTCGGGTCCACCGAAGTCTTCGAGGGCAGCATTGCCAGCGTCAAGTGCAATGCCATGACCTACACCTGCGAGGTGAAGTAGTGCGAGCCGCCGCGGTTGCGCTGGCTGTGCTGATCGGACCCATGGCGGCGGTGGCACAGACCGCGGACTGCACCCCGATGGACGAGGTGGACTTCCGCGGCTTGGTGCTGCAGTCCCAGGCGGCCATCGATCGCGGGGACGCCGAGCTGTCCACCGAGATTCTGCGCGAAATCGAGCAGCGGCTGCCGTGCCTGACCTATGCGCCACCCCCGAGATTATGGTCGGACTACCTGGTTAGTCGGGCGATCGATGCCTTTGCAGCCAAGGGCGACTGGCAGTCGTCGATGGATGCAGCGCTGTGGTTGCGGCCGACGGTCGAGCGCGGCGTGGCCAGTGCCCACCCGCTCGCTCGCTACGAGGCCAAGCCGAAGCCCGAGGGCGCGGGCAAGGCCGTTCCCCACAGTGCCGAGGTCTATGTCAACGGCCTGCGCGCCGAGACGCTTCCCCCCGATCACGGCTTGTGGCTGGTTCAGCGCCGCGACGGAAAGTGGTGGTCGACGCAGCTGGTGCTCGACGGCGAGGTCTCGGATTCCTGGCTCACGACGCCGGTCGAGGGTCCGCCACGCATTGTCATCCGCATGCACGTTGGCGGTGGGCTTGGCGCCCGGTACACCAACATGGCGCGGCGTTGGGAGGGCGACACCTTCGACCCCGATGACATCTGGCAGAGCGACTACCTGCAGGACCACAACACGCGCCCGGTGCCTATGGTGCATGCGCGCGGGCAGACGACCTTCTTCTCTCCCTTTGGCGTGGCGGGCGAGGTCGCTCATCCGGCGACCTTTGGTGCGGGGCTGCAGCTCGACGCGCGCGCAGCCGCCATCTTCTCGCCTGGAGGCCGCAGCTACCTAGGCGGTGGTCTTGGGCTGGTGGCGCTCGACTTGTGGGAGGGCGTGCCGCAGGTCTGGGACCCCGAGTCTGGCGAAGATCTCGAGATCGATCCCACCGACCCCGCCGAGATCCGCGAGCGATACACCTGGCGCACCGAGGAGCTGGCCTATCCCCACTTCACCGGCCTGCTTCGCGGCCCGGCTAGCAATCCATGGGACTTCAGCGTAGTGGTGGGTCTGCGCGCGAACTTCTTCCACCTCGAGCTGGACCAGGGCGTTCCGCTTCACGATGACGACGGTGAGATCCGCTGGCGGCTCGGATTTGATGTGGCCTACACGGGCTCCAACTTCCAGCAGACCCAGAATAGCGACCGCAAGGTGTTGGTCGGTGAATGGCGCGGCGGGCTTGAGTTCAGTCGAATCTTGGGCGAGCCATGAGCCCTGTGCTGTTGCTGTTGCCATCGGCCTTGGCGTCAACGGTCTGTTCGCTGGGCTGCGACGAGACGCTTCTGGGCGTGGCCATCGCAAACGCGGCGCCAGGGGACGAGATTCTTGTCGGCTCTGGCACCTACGTCGAGCTGCTGACCATCGACAAGGACCTCACCATTCGCTCGGTCGAGGACACCGTCCCGACGCTCACCAATGACTCTGCCGCGACTGGAGATGACGACTCGGCCATCATCCACGTGATCGACGGCGCCGAGGTCGACATCCAGGGCATCGCGCTGTCGGGGCTGAACCGCCGACCGGTGTTGGTCGAGGGAGCCACGCTCACGCTGACCGACGCCTATGTGACGTCGGTGGGCATCAGCCCGCTAGGCGGCGGGGTCAAGCTGACCGACGCCACCTTTATTGGCGACAACGTGGTGTTTGAGGGCAATCGGGCCAGCCAATACGGCGGCCACATCAACGCGGTGGACTCGGTCGTCGACCTCAAGCATTCGGCGATGATCGACGGGCGAGCCAACAGCGGCGGAGGCGCGATATTTGGCTTCGGCGCGTCGTCCATCCTTATCGACGATGTGCTGTTCGAGGACAACCGAGCGTTCGGCAGTGGCGGCGCCATCTTGACCGTGGGCCGTGTCACCGAGGTTCAGATCATCAACTCGGTGTTCGCAAACAACCGCGCCGAGGGCTTTGGAGGGGCGCTAGACCTCGGAGGCGTGCCCAGCACCCCGACCACCGAAGTGTTCATTCGAAACACGGTCTTCGACACGAATGTGGGCTTTGAAGGCGCCGGTGCCATGAACTTGATCTTCGTGCAGACCGAGCTGACCGGCTCGGTCTTCTTTGACAACGAGGGCAAGAAGGGCGGCGGAATCCTGGCGACCGGCACCGAGCTGAACATGCACGCGAACGCCTTTTGCGGCAATATCGCCACCGGCGGTCCGGGCGGTGCGGTGTACGCCGTGCAGGGGCCAACCGGCTTTGCCGGCATGGTCTGGTCGCGGAACTTGTTCGCCGAGAACGTCGCGGACTCGGACGGCGGAGCGGTGCGCATCAACACGGTGGGCGTGCAGGTGGTGGGCAGCCACTTCCTCTCCAACCGCGCATCGGGCGGCAGTGGCGGGGCCATCTCGGTGGGCATCATCGGCGATCCGCTGATCACCGATGTGCTCTTTGCGTGGAACGACGGCTCTGCGCTGAGCGTCGAGTCCGGAGGCTCGGCAAATGCCATCTACAGCGGGTGGTGGCAGAACAGCTCCAACATCGACGGTGTCGACCTCGACGACAGCAACATCGGGCGCGGCATTTTGATGTGCATGCTCCGACTCTCCGGCG
>CAYYHT010000264.1:0-5313 GCA_964471355.1 uncultured Enterobacteriaceae bacterium | reverse complement strand
GACCTCCGCATCGTTGGCTTTAGCGCCGACGGTGACTGCACCAACGACGCGCCCTATCCCGACGCCTACAGCTCATTGCGCGACGCGGGCGACCCCGAGCTCACCGACCCTGACGGCACCCGGCGCGACATTGGCGTGTTCGGCGGGCCCGACGAACCCGAGGGCATCGTCAACTCGTTCACGCGGGCCTGGGAAGACAAGGACGGAGATGGCGATCCCGCCCTGTACGACTGCGACGACAACGACCCTGCATTCGGTCCGTCACAGACCGAGACCTACTACGACGGCATCGACACGGACTGCGACGCGGGCTCGGACATCGATGCCGACGGCGACGGCTACGACGCCCAGAGCCACGGCGGCGACGACTGCAACGACGACGACCCCGAGATCCATCCAGCGGCCATTGAGTTCCCGCAAGACGAAAATGAAGAGGATGTCGACGAGGACTGCGACGGCAAGTTCTTGCCTGATCTCGACGGCGACGGCTTCTTTGCAGCGGGCCAGAACGCCGACTGTGACGACGCCGACCCCGCCCGCTTCCCCGGCGCGAACGAGGTCGAAGACGACGGCGAGGACAGCAACTGCGATGGCTTCGACGACCCGTTGGTGTCCTTTGCGCCAGAGCGCACCTGCTCTGCGACCGGCAGTGGCCTGTCTTGGGGCTGGATGTTCGTGCTGATCGGTCTGTGGCGTCGCCAGTGATTTGGCTGCTCGCCGTTGCGGCGATGGGCGCCGAGCTCGATGTCTGCCTTGACGGCAGCTGCGACCACACGTCCATTGCCGACGCGCTTGTGGCCGCGAGTGCCGACGACACCATCTGGGTCGGCGATGGCATCTACCGAGACCGACTGAACATCGACTTCACCGTGACCTTGATCGCCATTCCCGGCACGACGCCCACGCTCAGCAACGACAGCTCACAGCTGTTTGGCTCGGACGAGGCGCTGGTCCAGGTTCAAGGGAGCCCTGGCGGAGACCTGCTGGTCACCTTCAATGGATTTATCTTTTCGACCGTCAATGCCCGGCCATTCCGGGTCGAGGACGGCGGCTTGTACCTCGACCGCAGCTTTGTGCGTGCGTTCGGCTCGGTGCCCGAGGGCGGAGCACTGTGGATGCAGGACGCCAACCTGCACACCGAAGAGACGGTGTTCGACAGCAACGTCGCCGGCAGCCGCGGCGGCCATATCTTTGCCGGCGAGAACTCCGACATCATCCTCGAGGACCGCACGGTCTTTGTGGACGGGCGCGCGGGCACAGACGGTGGCGCCATCTACATCGAGGGGCCCGGCAGCAGCATCCTATTGATCGACGCTCGCTTCGATGGCAATCGTGCCTTCAATCGCGGGGGCGCCATCCACGCCGATGGAGACATGGTCGCTTCGTACTATGGGGGATCGTTCACCGGCAATCAGGCCAGCGAAGGCGGTGCGGTCTCGTTCTACGGCTTTCCGGTCACCCCCACCGATGCGGACATTCGCTCCACCATCTTCACGGACAACACCGCCGACGCGGGTGGGGCTATCTGGGGGGCGCTGTCGATCATCAATCTTCAGGACACCACACTCATCGGCAACACCGCCGGTTCTGGGGGCGCGGTCTTCTCCGAGGCAGCCACCGACCTGGACATTTTGCGCACCACATTCTGCGCCAACTCCGCGGCTCCAGGCCGGGCTGGCGCTGTGTTCTACCGCGATCTGCTGCCGCTGGGTCAGCAGCCTCGGGTGTGGTCCAACAACCGCTTCATCGACAACGCCGCCACCCTCGATGGCGGAGCGGTCATCATCGACCGACGTGCGGTCAACCTGCACAACAACACACTCTTCGGCAATCGCAGCAGCGCCGGTGACGGCTCGGCAGTCAAGGTGCTGGACGCCGAGGTCGACATCACCGACAACCTCTTCGCCCACCACAACGGCTTGGCCGTCAGCACTGATGGTGTGGCCGGAACGGCGGTCGTCAACCTGTCCTACAACGCGTGGTGGCTCAACCAAGCCGATCACGCGCGGCCCAGCTCCGAGGTCGGACGCGTCACCGAAGACCCGGCCATCTTTGCCTATGTGCCTGACGACAGCTGCAGCAACGACGACCTGCGCTTCTCGAGCCAGAGTCCGCTGGTCGATGCGGGCACCATCGGGCGTTCGGACCCCGATGGAAGTCCCCGTGACATCGGCTACCTGGGCGGGCTGGGGGCTCTGAACAACATGTGGACCGACCTCGAGCCCGACGGGGCCCTCGACGTCTACGACTGCGACCCGGGCGATGTGTTGATCGGTCCGCACATGGTCGAGCAGTGGTACGACGGCATCGACAGCAACTGTGACCGGGACTCTGACTTCGATCAGGACGGCGACGGCTACGACAGCGATCAGTACGGTGGCACTGACTGCGACGATCTGAACGCGCAGATCCATCCCGGCGCTCCCGACCCCTCTGGAGATGGCATCGACAACGACTGTGTTGGCGGGCCGTCTGTGGACGGTGACCTCGATGGCTTCCCCGAGGACGTCGATTGCCTCGATGACGACCCGCGGGCCTACCCTGGTGCCGAAGAATTCGAGGGCGACGACATCGACAGCAACTGCGATGGCTTCCGTGACCCGGCCGATCCGCTGGTGCCGAGCACGTGCTCACATGCGCCGGCGCCATTCTGGCTCGCGCTCGTGTTGCCACTGTTGGTTAGGCGGCGGCATGGCTGACATCACCCGTCACATTGGTCTGTCACTGGGGGCCGACATTTGCTGGCCCGCAGCGTTCGAAGAACTCGTTGCCGAGCTCGATCTGCGCATCCCTGTCGGTGACGACATGGTCAGCTTCGAGACCGAGCGCGTCACCGTCGAACCCTACGATCTGCGCTACAAGCCCAAGTACGACTTGGTGCTCGATCGGCTCACCCATTGGTTCAACATCAGCCGCGAGTGGATCAAGAAGATCGTCGTGATGGACGACGTCTACGTGCTGAACAACCCATGGGCCATCCAGTCCTTTGAAAAGCACACCAGCTACGCCGCCATGATGCGCCTGGGCATGCTCGTCCCCGAGACGTGGATGATGCCCGCCAAAGAGTACGACGAGAGCTTTTGGGACACCGCGGTCACCGTGCGTCGCTACAACAAGCTGTTCGACATGAAGTCCGTCGGCGACCAAGTCGGCTACCCCGCCTTCCTCAAGCCCTACGATGGTGGCGGCTGGGTCGGCGTGCAAAAGGTGCGCGACCTCGACGAGCTGCGGGCTGCCTACGACACCAGCGGGTCGCGGGTGCACCACCTGCAAAAGGGCGTCGACGACTCAGACCTGTTCGTGCGCTGCATCGGCGTCGGGCCGCAGATTCACATCGTGCGCTATGACCCCGATGCGCCTCTGCACGCCCGCTACACCGTCGACTTCCACTTCATGGACGGCGACCAGTGGCAGCGTGCCAGCCGCATGACCCGGGTCATCAACTGCTTCTTTGGGTGGGACTTCAACAGCTGCGAGCTGATGCGCCAGGGCGACATCCTGCACCCCATCGACTACGCCAACGCCTGCCCAGACAGCCAGGTCACCAGCCTGCACTACCACTTCCCGATTCTGGTCAAAGCCCTGCTGCGCTGGAGCCTCTTCAACGCAGCAACCAAGCGTCGCAAGCCCATCGACACGCAGTGGGCGCGCTTCTTTGCCATCGCCGACCGCGATGATCTCGACTTCTACGCCAAGCTTGAGCTGTACGACGAGATCGCCCGCGAGTACTACGCCACCGACGAGTTCGAGGCGTTCTGCGAAGAGCACCTCGGCGGACTCGATGCCGCCGCGGTCGAGTATTTTGGGACCGACCGATTCAAGGAAGTGGTCCGCCAAAAGGTCAGCAGCCTGTACCCGGATCACGAAGTCACGCAGTTCACCGAGCACTTCTTCGGACTCGTCCAGTTCTGGCGGCAGACCGAAGCTGACCGGCTGGGCATCAAAATCTAGTCAGGCCGATTCGGCGACCTGACTGTGCTTGGGCTCGCTGGCGTTGCCGCCGCAAAAAAGTTCTCCAGTTCCAAGCCCTGGGTCCGATGATCTAAGAACGATCTAATTGAAAATGACTTTCAATTTCATTAGAGTCGTTGTTCTGAGACGGAGCTCTCTTTGATGCGCACGGCCCTGCTGCTTCCAATTGCCCTGCTGATTGCCTGCAATCCCGACGATTCGGACACCGAGATTGTGGTCGATGATCCGCTCACCGAGCTGGTTGACGAGTACTCCTTCGAGACGGCAGATGGCGGCGAGAGCACCGTCTCGTACGGCGGCCAGACCTTCCGTCAGGTGTTGATTGGCGAGATGAAGGGCTACATCGGCGGCATCACCGACGACATTCGCGGGGGTGCCTTCCCTGTCGAGGGCGAGATTGAAGCCGACCTGCTGTTCTACTTCGAGTTCGACAGCGACACCTCGGGCAGCATCGACCTGACCATTGGCACCGAGCCAGCACCTGCGCAGTCGACCTTCGATGACATCAGCTCGGGCAAGAACTTGGTCGGCAAGATCGCTGGCAACGACCAGACGGGACAGCACAAGGACTGGTCCACAGAGTTCGTGGGCTGGCAGGCCGACGGTGTGACCACCCCCGAGACTTTGGTGCGTCACTGGATCGGTCAGATCGACGACCAGTCGGTGGCCTGGACGATTGGTGAGATTCCGCTGGCTCCCGACGGCACCCCGGTACCCGAGGTCTACGTCACCCCCCAAGGCCAGAACCTGCGTCAGCTGCTGCAGAAGTTCCTGCTGGGCTCGGTGAACTTCAGCCAGGGTGCCGTCGACTACCTCGACGACGACACCGAGAACAAGGGCCTGCTGTCCGACAACAGCGCCCCGGTCGAGGGCAAGCCCTACACCGCCTTGGCCCATGCCTGGGACGAGGGCTTTGGCTACTTTGGCGCCGCGCGGACCTATGGGCAGTGGAGCGATGACGAGATTGCCGACGGCTACAAGGATGTCGACGGCGACGGCACGATCGACCTGAACTCCGAGTACTGCTTTGGCCACTCGGTCAACGCCGGCAAGCGCGACCGCGGGGCCGTGGTCGAGACGGACTACACAGCAGAGGCCTGGCAGGGCTTTGCCGCCGGCCGCATGCTCATCGCCCGCGCTGATGGCGACCTGACAGACGACGAGCTCACCCAGCTCACCCAGCATCGCGATCAGGCCGTCGATGCCTGGGAAAACGCCATCGCCGCCACTGTCGTGCACTACATCAACGACAGCATCCAAGACGCTGACGCCATGGGCACCGACGACTACAGCTTCGACGACCACGCCAAGCACTGGAGTGAGCTCAAGGGCTTTGCCCTG
>CAYYHT010000263.1:0-9488 GCA_964471355.1 uncultured Enterobacteriaceae bacterium | reverse complement strand
GCATGCCCGATGCGGTCACCGAAGTGGGCGCCGATGTGCTGATCGTAGGCATCGACAACACGATGGACCGCCTTGAAGAGTACGGCCACACCCTCGAGGCGCCTCCCGGAATCGGCACCATCGACGGTCGTGGCGAAGACTACGCAGCCCTTGTGACCGAGGACCTCAAGCCACACATCGAAGCGGTCTACCCGACCAACGGCACCAACGGCGTGATGGGGTCGTCGATGGGCGGCCTGATTAGCCTGTACACCGCGCACCTATACCCAGACGAGTACGACTTCGTGGGCGGCCTGTCGAGCTCGCTGTGGTACGGACGAACCGGCGGCGACGGCCCCATGATGGAAGAGCTCTGGGTCGATGCCGGTCACCGCGATCTCGTGGTCTACGTCGACTCCGGCGGAGACGACGGCGGCGATGGCTGCACCGATGTCGACGGCGATGGCTTTGTCGAAGACGATCCGAACGACAGCGATGGCTTCTGCGGAACCCGGCAGTTCGCCGATTCGCTGGCCGACAACGGCTACACCTGGCAGACCGACCTGTACCACTGGCACGAAGACGGTGCGGCCCACAACGAGTACTTCTGGGCCGGTCGCGTGGCCATGCCGCTGGGCATCTTCACTGGCCTGTAGATCTTCGCTGGAACCTGATCTGTGGCCAGATGTCATGGAATGTATGTCCCGCATGATCCTAGTCGCTGCAGCCCTGTCCTTCGCCCTCTCCGCATCTGCGTGGGAGGCGAAGTCGCACGACGACCCCTACGGCAAGCTGGCCCATGCGGTCTCGTCGGACCTGCGCATCGGAGACGCGGCCCACTACGGCGGCGTCACCGTCTACTCGGTGATTCGCGATGGATCCGCACGCACATCGGCTGATTGGTTGACACTGGAAGAGGCGATGGCCACCCGAGCCGTGGTGGTCACCGAGTCGGCGGGAGGCGGATCGGTTCCCACGCTGGCGTTCTCGAATCGAGGCCAGGTGCCGGTGTTTGGCATGGGCGGAGAGCTCATCCGCGGAGGCAACCAGGACCGCATTCTGACCCAGGACGTCATCTTGCCGCCTGCACAGTCCACCTTGGTCTCGGTCAACTGCGTCGAGCAGTCCCGCTGGAGCCAGGCCGGCAGCGGGCAGTTCAAATACGGCGGCCGGGCCGAGACAGCCCTTCGGCAGGTTGTGCACATCGATGACCAGACCTCGACCTGGCACATGGTTGCTGCCCTCAACGCCCGTCGCGGCCACACCGATTCGGCCTATGTCGGACAGACCAATCTGGTCGCCGCCCAATCTGACAAGTACGTGCGCGAGCTGATGCCGGCCCTGCAGAAGCACCGAGACGCCGTCGGACTCGTTGTCGCCATCGGACCGCGCATCATCGCCAGCGATGTCTACGCCGACCCGGCGCTGTTCGCCAAGGTCCGCGACGAGGCGCTTGAGGGCTATGTGCTCGACGCGCTGGGCAAGAACGGCGTGCCGCAGTGGACGCTTCCCCCAAGCAGCGACCAGGCGACGTGGTTCCTGCGCGACGCCCTGGCCAGCGTTGAGATCGACGAAGAGCGCGGCGTCGGCGGCTGGGAAGAGGAGCTCGATGGCACCGTCAGCCGCAGCTATGCCTTCCGACGCGGAGCCGGTCAGCTGGTGCACTTGGCGACCTACGCCGAGTAGCTACATCGAAGGACTGAACGACTCGCCGCAGCTGCAGGTGGTCTCGGCACTCGGATTGATGAACTTGAACCCGGTGTGAATGAGGTCACTCTCGAAGTCGAGGGTGATGCCATTGAGGAATAGGTAGCTCTTGAGGTCGACGCAGACGTCCACGTCGCCGAACTTGAAGTGCTTGTCCTTGTCCTCGGGCTCGTCGACGAAGTCCACGACGTAGCTGAATCCGGAGCATCCACCGCCGCGCACAGCCAGTCGCAGCCAGCGTTCGCCCCAGTTCTCTTTGTCTTTGATCCAGCCAATGCGGTCGATTGCCGCCTGCGTCAGTTCAACTGCCATGCACCCATTGTATCCACCCCGTCCCGCTTGGGGAGGGGGAATCTGGCATCAGACCTCGCCGTATAGAGGGCTCATCGCACGCAGCTCGGCGACCTTGGCGGTGATGACCTCGACCGCTTCGTCGATCTCAGCGGCCGTGTTGAAGCGTCCGACGCCAAAGCGGATGCTCGCGTGGGCCAGCTCGTCGCTGATGCCAGTGGCGCGCAGCACATAGCTGGGCTCGAGGGTGGCGCTTGTGCATGCCGAGCCCGATGAACAGGCCACCCGGCTGCGAATGCCCATGAGCAAGGCCTCGGCTTCGACGCGGCTGAACGACACGTTGAGGTTGTTGGGCAGGCGGTGCTGCAGCGAGCCGTTGAGCGACACGCCCTCGATCTTCTGCAGCCCGGCCCAGAGCCGATCGCGCAGCCCCTTGAGCGCTTCAACGGCGCCGGATGTCAGATCGTCGGCCGACAGGGCTGCCGCCTTGCCCATGCCTGCAATCAAAGGCACGGGCAGGGTTCCCGAGCGCATGCCGCGCTCGTGGCCTCCTCCGTGAATGACCGCTTCGAGGCGCACACGGGGCCGTCCTCGCCGCACATACAAAGCGCCGATGCCCTTGGGGCCGTACATCTTGTGAGCGGACATCGACAGCAGGTCGACATGGAGTGCGCCGACGTCGACGGGCAACTTGCCAATGCTCTGGGCGGCGTCGGTGTGAAACAGCACATCTCGCTCTCGACAGGCCGCTCCGATCTCGGCGATGGGCTGCACGGTGCCGATCTCGTTGTTCGCCATCATCACCGAACACACCACCGTGTCTCTTCGCAGGACCTTGGCTACATCGGCGGGGTTCACGCGGCCGTCGGAGCCCACGGGCACGATGGTGACCTCCCAGCCTCGCTCGGCCAGGTAGGCGCAGCTGTCGAGCACAGCTTTGTGCTCGATGGCACTGGTCACGATGTGCCGGCCCTTGGCCTCGTTCTTTCGCGCCAGGCCCAGGATGGCGAGGTTGTTGGACTCGGTCGCCCCCGAGGTGAAGATGACCTCCTTGGGCGAACTTCCGATCAACGCGCCGATCTGTTCGCGAGCAAACTCGACCGCACTCTTGGCCTCGAAGCCAAAGGTGTGGGTGCGCGACGCGGCGTTGCCGAACTTGTCGCCGAAGTAGGGCAGCATCACGTCGATCACCGCGGGATCGCAGGGCGTTGTGCTGTGATTGTCCAGGTAGATGGCGCGGCTCATGGACCGGGCTTAACTTCGCAGTACCCATGCTGTCTGTACTCTTGCTCCTCACCGCTGCCCACGCCGACGAAGGTCTGTCGGGCCAGGCCTTTGTCCCGGCTCCCGTGGCCGGTCATGCGGTGTTCGACTTTCGGGTGGGGGCCGGCACCACCGATCTGCACCACCCCACGGTCTGCGCCGAGGTTGCTCCGGTCGCCTGGCTGTCGGTCGAGGGCTGTGGCACAGGCTCGGGCTTTCTGCACCATGGCGACCAGCCCGACATGGCCCACTTCCGCGCTCGGGCCGCGTCCAAGACATGGCGTCGCGGGCGATCCGAGGTCGACGCCCGCCTCGGTCTTGGATTCGCCGAGATCCAAAGCACTGCCGATCAAGCCGGCTTTTTGTTTGGAGAGGCGCGCACAGCTGACCCCATCGAGGCCGCTGGGCCCGAGCTCTCTGCGTCGGCGCATGGCCGATGGTGGCTCGACCAGGCCTTCTACGCGACCGCCGACCTGAACGTGGGGGCCGCGCACATTCCCGCCGCTCCTGACGTGATGGGCCGCGGCGGACCTGTCGTGCCCTTTGCCTCGGCGACGTTCGGATTCGGGTTCTGAGCCGTACGCGGCTGCTACACAACCTACAGACCGGCGGGCTCGGCATGCGGCGGGCTGCAGCGCATGGGCTGGCCATCGGCCGCGATCAAGCGGACTTGCCACTGCTGCAAGAGCTGAGTCATGACCCCGATCCCATCATCTGTGCGTGGGCCGCGACGGGCCTTGTGCGATTCCGCAAGCGACGCGACCAGGCGTTGGCGGCGACCTTGAGAGCCTTTGGCCATCGGGACCAGCGCGCGTCGGCGATTGCGATGCGGGCGCTGCGGTGGCTGGTTCCGGCCCCGGTCGAAGCGGTGCCCTGCCTGGTCGAGCTGCTCACCCATCCCCATTGGCGGACGGTGGTCATGGCGGCGCAGTCACTGGGCCGCATCGGTGCGGGCGCCAACGATGGCGTTCCAGCCCTCATGCACCTGGCCCAACAGGGTCAGCCAACAGGGCGTCGGGCGGCACTGGTGGCACTGGGCGACATCGGTGACGTGCGTGCCCTCGACCTGCTGCTGCAGTTGGTTGGGGACGCGACCGTCGGCCGGCATGCGGTTCACGCCCTGAACATGGTCGGGCTGCCCTTTCCGCAGCCGTACAGCGTCAGTCGGCACTACACCCGCGAAGAGCGTCCCGGTCGCGTGAGGTGGGTGCTGGACCGAGTCATGGCAGGTGCGCAGACGCCCACATTGCAGCAGGTGCAGCAGCTCCTGGCCTGCTTTCCAAGCACCGATGCGCTGTCGAACCCGGAGTGTGCGGACTTGTACCGGGTATATGCAGAAAGCGGTCACGAGCCAGCCATGCGCGTCATGCTGCGGCCGCTTCAGACGCGGGCTGGGCGCACCCGTCGCTTCTATGCGACCCGGGAGCTCAAGGGCTTGGGAGCGGCGGCAGCCCCGCTGTGTCCCGAATTTATAGACATGCTTCGAACCCGGGACACGGCGGGTTCGGGTCTGGCATTGCTGCAGTCGGTCGGGGCGGCCAGCTCGGACTACACAGACCACCTCTTTGCGGCGATCGATGCCAGCACGGCGACCATACAGGCGATTCAAGCCGTCGAGTACATGGCGCCGGAGGACCCGCGCTCGTTGAGCCTGTTGCGCGAGATCGTCGCCGGCGAACGGCTGCTGCTGGCACTCGGCGAGGCGTCGAAGCTCGCCGTGGCGGCACAACAGACACTCGACAAGCTCGAGGCCCGCGGCTGACTACAGCTCGTTCTTGAACAGCAGCCGCGTCGTCGCGTCGGCCGTGAAGCGGCCGAAGCGGACGGCGTCGAAGCCCACAGACAACGCGTAGCTGGACTCTTCGCGGGTGCGTCCGAGTGCCGAGACATTGCCCATCAGCTGCAGCGACAGGAAGTCATAGAACTCCACTCCGCCACCGACCAGGGCGGCGTTGAACACCCCGGCCAGCTCGTCGTCATTGGACGGCAAGGCGACCTCGGTCGAGCCGATGCCCGCACTCAACACCAATGAGATGCGGGTGCTGAACCAGCGAAGCGTGGGCTGCCGGGTGCGAGCGCGGTAGCCAAAGGCGCCGGTCAGCGCCAGAGCCGGGCTGAACTCGCCCTCGCCGTCGTCGATGAACGGCACCGGCGTGCGCACCAACAGGCCCGCGCTGAACTTGCTGCGCAGTCCGAAGTACTCGCTGCGGAAGACATACTGCTCGGCCTGTGAGCCCGGCTTGTCGACCTGGACCATCAGCAGGTCGCCGTTGCGCAGGTCGTAGTCGTTGTAGACGTTGCGCAGCTGGTGGATGGGCAGAGTGAATGCGTCGGACAAGCGGACCGGAATCCAGCGAAGCTCGTTGGCCAGTCCCTTGTGGATGCCCCCGGTCACCGACTTGACCTGGAAGAAGTCCCCCTCGTCATAGGTGGTGTGGCGAATCCATAGCGACAGCTCAACGTCGTCGACCAGCGGGCTGATCGTGATCTCACCGGCGTTGGTGATGGCGGGAGGCGAATAGACCGTCTGGCCGCCCTGTTCGAGCTCGATTGCTTCGAAGAGGCCTAGCGATTCGTCGCGCCAGCCCGACTCGTACTCGAGCCGAACAAGTTCGCCAGCCGGCGCATGGGTGCTCGAGTAGTCCGGCGTGATGAAGAACTTGTGCGTGCGCACACAGCCCAGCATCAGCGGCAGCAGCAGTAGGGAGTTGACCATTCAGGTCAGCCGCAGATGGCCTCGCCACCGTCGACCTTGATGACGTTGCCGGTGATCCAGTGGGTGCCCGAAGCAGACAGAGCGAGCACGGCCTGTGCGACGTCATCGGGCTGGGTCAACCGACCCGATGGGTTGCGAGCCAGCGCCTTGCTGACAATCAGGTCAGAGCCCGGAATCTTGTCGAGCGCCGGAGTCTGGGTCACGCCGGCCATGATGGCGTTGGCGGTGATGCCGTGGGGAGCAAGCTCGACGGCCAGCTGACGAATGTGGCTCTCGAGCGCACACTTGGCAGCGGACACGGCGCCGTAAGACGGCCATGCGGACAGGGAACCGGAGGAGGTCATCGCAAAGATGCGACCGCCCTTGGTCAGCAGGCCGGCTTTGAGCAGGTCCTGTGCCCAGTAGACGAGGCTGTGAGCCATGACGTCGAGGGTCATGTCCATGTGCCGCTTGCCCAGAACCGGTCCGCCTTCGGCGTCGAAGTACGGGCGCAGGGTGCCGAATGCAATCGAGTGCAGCAGCATGCCGACAGAGCTGCCGGACTCATCACAGGCTGCTTGCAGCTGTGTGATGGCGTCGGCGCGCTTTGCTTCGTCAGCGGCGTTGGTGTTGACGAACACCACGGGCACGTCGTAGCCCTTGAGCTCTTCGACGAGTGCATCGACCATGGGCATGGTGCCGCGACGATCGAGGTGCACGCCGAAGATCGGATGTCCGGCCTTGGCGAACGCTCGCGCGGTCGAGGCTCCAAAGCCAGACGATGAACCGAGAATGACTGCCCAGGGCTTGGCCATGGGTCAGTGACCGTGGCCGTCGCCTGCGCCGTGAGCCGGAGCTGGAGGCGCGGCGGGGGTGTCTGCAGTGGTGGCGCCGTCGGTTGCGGTGGCGCCCTTCTGCTCGACCTTGTAGCTGGACTTCACGCCCTCGATGTGGGCGGTGACCGCCTCTTGCTTGAGCTCCTGTTCGAGGCGCTCGCGCACTTCTTCGAACGGGATGGAGTCGCGCTTGTCGAGCACTTCGATGACGTGGAAGCCGTAGCGGCTCTCGACGGGACCGATGACCACGTTCTTTTCAGCAGCGAAGGCCGCGTCACTGAACGGAGCGACCATGCGGCCCTTTTCGAACCAGCCGAGGTCTCCGCCCTTGACCTTGGAGCCGGGGTCGGTGCTGTGCTCTTGGGCGAGGGCAGCGAAGTCGCCACCGGCGCCGAGCTTGGCGAAGATCTCGTCAGCCAAGGTCTTTTCCTTGACCAGGATGTGCCGAGCCTGGACCTGCGGGCGCTTGAACTGCACCGCACGCTTTTCGTAGCCCTCTTTGAGCTTCTCGTCGGTGACGGCTTCAGCGCCGACCACGTCGAGCAGCTCGGCGGCGAGCACGTCACGCTGAGACATCGCGAGTGCCATCTGCACTCCGTCGTCTTCGTGCAGCTTGCGCTCGATGGCCTGGTTGTACAGGACCTGTCCGACAGCCATGCGCTCTTCGAACTGGGCGTACTTGCCAGTCGCCTTCATCTGCTCGAGCTGTTGGGGCGGAATGCGACGGGTGACGGCGTCCACCATCTCTTGGGTCACGGGCTGGCCGTCGACCGTCATGATGACAGTGCCCTCGGTCGACACGGCGCCGGGAAGGGGTGGCGGCTCGGCCTTGGGTGGGGGGTTGCCACAGCCAGCAATGAAGAAAGCGGTCAAGATCAGCGCGCGCACATGTTCTCCCAGGTTCGCGAAGCGCGGTGGGTAATCCGCGACGCGTGGGCTGGCCAAGCATCGGTTAGATGGCGAATTCAGGAGTGATGATGCTGGTACTGCTCGCAACCCTCGCCAACGCCGGTACAGACCTGCCTGCGGTGGCCATTGTCTGGAAGAAAGATGACGTCGTTCTGATCATCGATGGGCCAGAAGGTGAGCACGTCGCCGAGGACGCGCCGGCCGATCTGGACCTAAATTGGGACGGCGGCTGGCTGCAGCTTGGCACCACCGGAATCGACGTCGCCGAGGGCGTCTTTCTGCGCAACTCCGCGGGCAAGACGGTGCAGGGAACCCTCCGCGTGTCCCTGTGCGAGGACGTGGGCACGACCTGCCGCATGGTTGACGCCGTCATCAAGGCCGATCTACCGAACTCCAAAAAGGGGCTGATGCTGGCCAATGTCAGCCATCCGGTGGCTGCCGAGCCCGTCACCAAGACCGCTGCCGTCCAACACCACGATTCGTTTGCCGCTGCCCTGCGTCAGGACGCAGCGACCGTGCACGAGGCGGCCGTCAAGCAGGCCACAGCGGACAACAAGCTGGTGCTCATGGACTTCAGTGCGGTGTGGTGTCCGCCTTGCAACCTGATGTCCGCCCAGGTGTTGCACGCGACCCCGGCCCCCGACGAGCTCGATGGCTTTGTGGTGGCGGTGCTCGATGTCGACGACAAGAGCTCATGGACGCTCAAAGATCGCTACCACGTGGGCGGCTACCCCACTGTTGTGGCCATTCAGCCCGATGGCACCGAGCTGGGCCGGTACCTGGGCTACACCGATGCCGAGGCCTTCCGCTCGTGGTTGGCCGATGTCGACAAGAACGGCTGGGATGACAAGGTGTTCATCGAGGCCGGCCCGGACAAGGTGACCCCTGAGCGGGCGGGTGAGATCGCCTGGAAGTTGCTTTCCAGCGGCACCGACGATGTGGCGGCGTGGCTCGAGCGCGCCAGCGCCGAACCGGACCAAGAGGCCTTTCGCAAGGCGCGATTGGCGACCAAGCCCACCGTCGAAGACGTGCTGTGGCTGACCGAGAACGCTCCAGGCACGACCATGGAATGGATCTACCAGACCGGCGATCTAGACGAAACCGTCGAAGGCAAGGCCGCGCTTCGAGCCGCTGTCGATGTCGGGCTGCACGGAGCATCCGGGCTCGAATCTGCCGATCTGCTCTATGTGGCGGCCAGCCTTGGACCCGATTCGGAAAAGGTGCTGCTCTACGGCGCTGCGGCTGCGGCGGTGCGCGAGTCTTTGACCGGCGACCCGCGCATGGATCGCGGCAACTACACCTGGCTGGCAGGACTGATGGCCAAGTCCGGCGATGTCGATGGGGCTGTGGCGCTGTTGGACCAGGCGACCGAGGCCTTCGCCGACGAGCCGACCTTTCTGCTCAAAGCGACCAAGATTCTGATTGGTGCTGAGCGTGCGGACGAGGCGCTGGAGCGCAGCACGGTCGGCCTCGAGCGCGCGTGGGGCGACAACTACCTGCGCATGGCTGCGGCCCACGCCGATGCCCTGGTGGCGGCTGGAAAGACCGAAGACTCCAAGGCATTTGCAGCTGGGGTCTTGGCCAAGGCGGACCGTCCCGACGACGGGGCCGATGTGCGCACCTTCCGCTACCTCGACCACCTCGAGCAGCGCGCGAACCCAGGCGACGCCAAGGACTGAACGCGGTCTGATAGGCTGCGGTCACACAGGAGCCTTCATGTCCAAAGTGCACGTCAACCAGCCCCACTCCCTGTCTCGCAGTGACGCCAAGTCCCGGCTGCAGGGCTTTTCGGACATGATGGGCAAATA
>CAYYHT010000262.1:0-9510 GCA_964471355.1 uncultured Enterobacteriaceae bacterium | reverse complement strand
ACAAGTGGGTGAATGAACATCCGCTTCAGGAAGGCGCCGCGCCGGTGCCGTCGATGCCGGTGACATCGGCGCGAACGAGGCGGTCAGCGTTGATTTTGAGCTGACCATCGATGCGTCACACCCCGACAACGCGCGCTTGCCATTCGAGCTCTCGGCAACGTCCGGCTCGGACACGTGGCAGTGGGACCTCGAGCTGGTGGTTGGCGAGGCCTCGATGGCCCACGTCGGCATCGACATGCTTGAAGACGCCGTGGTGGCCATCAACATAGGTGTGGGCGACCCCGACTCTCCCGATCTGTTGGTTCCGGTCAGCAGCAGCTTCCTGGCGGCCGGCCTCCACAGCTGGGACATCGACGTCACCGATCACCACGCCTACCTGCCGCCATCAGCCGGCGACCTGCGCTGGTGGGTCAAGGTCGAGGCCGAGGGTCTGGGCTTGCTCAACACCTGGAACCTGTCGTGGAATGGCACGCAGTACGACAGCGATGACCTGGGGCTGTTCAGCAGCGCTGACACTGCCGTGTACTACCTGCCGCGTCCTCCGAGCCCAATGCTGATCACCCAGCAGACGTCGCCCGGCAACGTCAGCCCCGGCAACGAGGTCGAGATCACCCTGACGATTGAAAACCAGGGCTTGGCGACCGTGGGCGCCACCGACGCGACCCTGGTCTCCCTCGACCCGAATGTCGTTGTGGACAGCGGCGCCATCGACCTTGGCGATGCCTGGGGCCCAGGCACCGCGACCGAGCTGGTCTACACCGTGAGCTTCCTCGACACCAAGGCCGACAGCCTGCCTGCCGCCTTTGAGGTGCTGATTCAGGACGAGGTCGAGCAGTTCAGCCTCGGATTTGATGTGGCCGTGCCATGGCCGGTGTTGTCTGTGACCGGCGTCGTGGTCGAGAACGACGACAACAGCGATGGCGTGCTGTCCGAGGGCGAGACCGCCCAGCTCGAGGTCCAGCTGACCAACAGCGGCTTGCTCAACACTTTTGGCAGCTTGGACTGCACGTTGAGCCAGAGCGGCGGGACCGCAGTGGTCGACGTGCTCTCACCTCTGGGCAGCATTCCCCGCCTCAACGCCGGCGAGACCGATGACGAGGATGACTTCGTGGTCCAGGTCACCACCGGAGCGCCTGGCGAGGACGTCGAGTTCAGCCTGCAGTGTGCCGACGGCGTCAACGTCTACGACACCGGCTTTGTCATCGAGATGGGCCAGCTGCCTTGGGTCTTCCTGAACCCGCTCGGCGATCCGGCTGGCGATGCAGTCAACGACTATGGCTTCGACTTCACCGGCGGCATGTACCGCAGCGATGGGGTCACCCTCGAGATTCTGCTGACGTCGGCGACCGAGTACAACGGAGCGACGCTGTTCATCGAGGCCTGGGGCGAGTCTCCCGGTGGAGACTACGACTTCTACCAGCTCGTCAGCCAGTCTGGTGCTCTGACTCTTCGCGGCCTTGATGGCGTGTTCGGCACGTTCACCAAGATCAGCGAACCCACGGTCACCGAGATCGACGACTACTCCATCCTCATCTCGATCGACATCGCCGACATGGGGCTGCTGCTCGACACGATGAACATGGGCTTTGCCAGCGGATTCTGCGGAATGGGCGTGTACTACTGCGACCACTTCCCCAACGGCTGGGGCGATCCCTACCAAGCCGGCTTGGTCACCGACCTGTGGTACGAAATGAGCTGGTAGAGCCGGTGTGAGCTAGCCGCTGATCAGCACGTTGGCGGCGTCCCCTTCGACCTTGCCCTTGTAGCCATGGACAGAGAACGGGTGCTTGGTCGGTCCGAAGCTGGGGCCACCTAGGCTGGGACCCGGACCAGGACCGCCGAGTGAGGGTCCGGTGGACACAACCGCTCCCCATATGCCTTCAATCCATACGGCACAGGGCACGCCGGCGTCGCAATCGGGACGAACACGGTCGGCGAGTGAGACGCCGAGCCGTCCGTCATCGAGCTTGATGAGCAGGCCGTCGGCCTCGGCCACCGCTGTGTTGGCGGCGATGTAGCCCGATGACAGGCCCAGCGGCGAGGGGTTGATGATGACGGGAATGCGGACCTTTTTGCCCTTGCCCTCGCCTTCGAACCAGGCGAGCAGGGCTTTTGCATCGGCCACGGCGGGGCCAGGGGTGAAGCTGTCGTCGGACACGTGGGGCTCCATAGTCGTCTTGGTGGATTCGGCCGGCGTAACGGTGCCGGGCGGGTCGTGGGCTTCGGCGGGCTGCGTTGTGCAGCCCGTGATCAGCATCAGCGCGAGCGCCGCAACTGCGTGCCTCAACTCTGGCGACGCTGCTGGTAGTCGGTGGGGGCGCCACTTGTGGTGTCCGAGTGACGCCAGATCCAACCGTGCTTGCCTTCGGAGTTGTCGGTGCCCTTCTCGAGCTCCTTTTCGGTGTCATCCTTGGACAGCTCTTGCTGGATCATCTGCTCGCCCTTTTTGGACAGGCTCAGGCCCGCGGCGAGGGCTGACACGACGTCTTGGTCGTCGCCCGTGACCGAATTGCGGGTGTTGATCTTGCCGCGGTCGGCACTGAACGCGAAGTGCTCGTCCCATAGGCATGCGGTAGGGGCGGTGGGCCACGGGTCGCACACGGCGAGGTCTTCGTCGCTGTCGCTGCCGAGGTTGCCCAAGATGACGAATGCGTGGTCGAGACCGGTCACGTCGCAGCGGTTCACGATGTCGTTGGACATGGTCATGCGCAGGTAGTCAAAGGCCACCATGGCGTGCTCGCCGCAGTTGCCACCCGCAGCCAGGTTGGCCTTGGCCGAGACCAGCGCGTCTGGGTACTTGTTGGCGATGTCGTACAGGGCTGGATCGAGATTCCAGCACTCTGGATCACGCATGCACTGCATGCGGAAGTACGAGTTGAAGTTGGAGTCGGAAAGGGCCTCGAACTGGTTGCCAGCACCCTTGTTCAGCACCGTCTTGGTGTGATTGATGGCGGCCTTTGCAGCAGCAACCCGGGCCATGGCAGTGCCGCTGACCTGACGCTTGCTGGGATCGAACTCTTCGCCCTGGGCGACAACTTGGTCCTGGGTGCGGGTCGTCTCGTGCTCGCGTGCCTCTTCTTCGGGAGTGGCGACCGCTGGGGCCTCGACTTCTGAATCTTGTGCGACTTCGGCCTCGACGGCCTGCTCTTCTTCGTCAGAGAGGGAGGAGGCAGCGGCGCGTGCGGCCACAGCTTCGTCGGACCAGTAGTCCTCGATGGATTGGTCATGCGAATCGAGAAGCGGGGTCTCGGACTCGGTGGACGTGTCCCGGGAGGCAATGGCTTCGCGGTCGGAGTCAGCGGTCGAGGTCCCAAAAATGGCCTCTCGGCGGCGGGCTTCGAGCTCGTCTTGGTAGCCAGTGGATCGGGTGGGCACGTCGGATGTTGCGTGGCGGCGACTGCGCGGCATTGGAACACTCCTGGAGGAAACAGGCGGGTACAGCTCCATTCTAGCAGGTCACGGCTTCCGCCGCAGGGATCGGCAATCCGATTCGCCAAGTTGCCAAACGTCCGTCAGGACGGTTGACCCCTGAAAACCAGAGACGCTAGAGGGCTGGAGCACCGATGCATTGTCATCGGTTGAGGTGCTCCACATGGGTCGATGGCTCATCAATCAGAAGAATGACGTTCAGTTCGCCGCCGAGAATCTCGACGAGCTCAAGCAGCTAGCCAAAGACGGCAAACTGTCTGCTGGCGACATGGTCCAGCCTCCCGATGCGTCGGAATGGATCTATGCGTCCGAGATCGAACAGATCAAAGATCTGCTTGGCGCCGACGACGACACAGACGACTTCGCGTACAAGAGCGGCTGGGGTGGTACCGCCCTCGCTGGCGTCGTGGCGGCGGTGTTCGTCGGCATTGCGGTGGTCGGCTTTGGCACGATGTGGGTCCTGTTCGCGCAGTTCCCCGACCCCGAACAAGGCTTGTTCGAGGGCGACGGCGCGCTCAACTACTCCCAGATGGTCACCACCACGGCCCCCGTCCTTCGCGATGGTCCGGCCGGCGACGCAGGCACCGTCACCACAGTTCCCAAAGACACGACGGTCGAGCTGCTGGCCAAGCGCGGTGACTTCTACAAGATTCGCCTCGATGGTGGCCAGGAAGGCTGGGTTGGCATCACCGATGTACTGCCGATGTACACACTTGGCGGCCTGACCGTCAAAGAAGAGATGGACCCGCTGTACAACCCCGACCGCTACGTCTTGGTCAGCAACGCCAACTGGATGCAGCTCGATCGCAAGAATGAGCAGCTGACCGTGTTCCGCTTCGAAATGCAGAACCAGAGCAAGTACGAGATGACGGACTTGGTCTTGCTGGCCACGATCAAGGACAGCAAGGGCAACGAAGTGACGACGGTCGAGATTCCGATCGACGGCATCATTCCGCCGCTCGACCGCACGATGGTTGGCACCTTGGCACCCGATCCCAAGGACAAAGAAGCCAAGCCGCAGCTGCTGACGCAGTTCAGCTTCGACAAGGCCGCCGAAGAAGACCCAGACCTGCAGCTTCGCTACAGCGACGGCGTCGAAGTGCAGATGGAGGCCGAGGACTTCACCGAGGCCACCATCGACCTGCTCGAGCTGCGTGCCGCCCCGATGACGGAAGCCGCAGGCTGAACGAACGGCTGCGGCGGTTTTAAACTGCCGCACACCGCCGCAGTGGCGCGGTACGACTTCATGCGCTACACTTTTTGTACTGGCCGGCCAGTTTAAAAAGGAGGGCACATGATTCGAGACGCAATCCACCGGGTGGTGACCGGGCGCGGACCAGGTCCTGTAGCAGTTCCGTACGATATGTTCGACCTTGAGCAGACCGCCCGCGAGGCCAACGCCGCCAAAAAGCTCGAGAACATCTACCACAAGGGCCAAGACAAGCAGTGGAACGGAAAAGAGGTGCTGAACATGCTTCTCGAGAAGCATGGTGGCATCCAGCTGGCTCCCGAAAAGTTTGCGCCATTGCGCCGCTTGCTCGCCGTCATTTTCTGGGGCGAGCTCGCCGCATGGAAGGTGTCTGCGCGGCTCGCGCTCGAGATCTCGCCGCTCGAGGCCAAGATGGCGGCCACCAGCCAGGCCCATGACGAGGCGCGGCACTTCTATGTGCTCCACGACTACCTCGAGTTGCTCGGCTACACCCCCGACGAGCTGCCACCGGCTGCCCGCAACATCCTGACCACCATCCTGTCGACGGACTCCCTGGCCAAGCAGCTAGTGGGCATGCAGTTGATGGTCGAGCCCATCGCACTGACGTTGTTTCAGATGCTGCGCGAGGCCGAGTTCGAGCCGGTGCTGGCTGACCTGATGCCCTATTACGAGCGCGACGAGGCGCGGCACATCGGGCTGGGCATCAACTACCTGCCGCACATGTTCAAGGACATGGGCCGGCGCGAGACGCTGGACCTGTGGGCGTTTCAGTTCAAGATGGTGCACCACGAAGTCCAGGGCATGGTCGACCTTGAGCCAGACTTTGCCGAGCTCGGCTTCAGTCCCCGGGAAGTCATGCGTTTGGGTACGGCAAAGCAGCTTCGCGCTGCCGAGCTTCTGGCCGAAAACCTGGGGGGCTACCTGCCGATCAGCGAGGCATTCACGCGCATCGCCGAGGCACAGATCGAGCTGCGCTTCCCGCTCGAGAACGCACGCAATGACCGCTTGTCTCGCATGACCCGTGCCGCAGGTGCGCTGGTGATCGGGCCCCAAGAAGAGCGCGAGTCGGCCCAGCTGGCCGCCTAGGCGGTCTAGTCGACCGGACGTTCTCCGCCATCCAAGACGGTGATCAGAGCCTTGCAGTTCTGGGCGCGGTCGATGGGGCTCGCCGACAGGCAGAAGCCGATGGCATTGACGATGCGCATGGGCAAGGCTTCGTTGACCCGCCGTGGCGGCTTGAAGTCCGCGATCAGCGTCTTGTTCATGACAGCCCACTCTAATGGTGCCGCGAAGGCCTCTTCGCCAGTGGCCATGAAGTACAGCAGGCTGCCCAGCGAGAAGATGTCTGACCGCTTGTCGACGTCTCGCGATTCCTGAATCTGCTCGGGGGACATGTACCCCGACGTGCCCATCATCGCGCCCGGGCTGGTGATCTCGACCGCGGGAGCCTTGACGAAGCCGAAGTCGATGATGACTGGGCGTGGCTTGTTCTGGGCGTCTTGAACCACCATCACGTTGTACGGGTTGAGGTCGCGGTGGATGAGCCCCGAATCGTGAATGTGCTGCACGCCGGCCACGATGTCGCGAAACACGTATTCCCAGTCCAGCGGGTTGTACTTGAACATCCACCTGGCCAGGTCGGGTCCGCCCAAGTGCTCCATGACCAGTGCAGGGGCGCCGTTGATCTCGAGCACCTCTTCGACGTGCACCACATTGGGGTGGTTCAGCTTCTTGAGCACAGCGCCTTCGCGCAGGATTCGCTGGCGCAGGCCCTCGTCTTTCTCGGCCATCAGCTTGAGCACATGCTCGCCGCCGTCGGCGTCGTGAATCAGGTACAGCTGCGCCACGCCGGCGGTGTCCATCTGGCCTTTGACGCGGTATCGGCCATCGGCGATGTCGCCAAAGAGTCGCGTTTTGCCCCCTTGGCTGCAGCCTAGGCGAGATGGGTCCTGCGGTCCATGACGCTGCAATGACGCCGCTTTGATTCTTAGCCCAGCGTGACGGCCATACACGCCTCGCGCGGCCGGTCATGCTCAGCATCGATGGTCGATGGATCCTGCCGTGGCAGTGCCAACAGGAACACCAATCCCGGACCCTCTTTGGGCGCGGCCACGTCCAGCCAGCCGGCGGTGCGCAGCAATTGAATCTTAGCCAGCAGCAGGGCCATGCCGTACGAACGCGGCTCTGGACCCTGGTGGGTGCGTCCTCCCATGTCACGGGTCGCTTCGAGGTCCAGACGACTGCGGACCCGGAGCAAGGCCTCGGGCCGCTCTTGTTCTGAGACGCCGTTGTCCCGGCACATCAGGACCAGGAATGCAGCGTCACTGGCATCGACGCGAATGGTCAAGACAGTTGAGCCGTGCACGGTCGAGTTCAAGAACAGGTTGCCGATGACGGCAGGGATGCCCGGCGTGGCCCACACGGGCAGGTCGTCCACCTCGACGTCCAGGGTCGGCGGCTTGCGGCCATAGGCGGGCAGCATGGTCTCGAAGCGTTCCTGGCCGGACTCGAGCAGCTCTGAGACTGTCGTGGGCTCGGGGGTTCCGCCTTCGCGCAGGGCGTCCGCCATGGCGGCGGTCATGGCATAGAGCTGGCCGCGACTGTGGTGCAGTTCATCGGTGAGGTCTAGCAGCTCGGTGCTCAGCGCCTTTGGGGCGCGCTTGGCCAAGATCTCAGGGTAGTCGAGGTTCAGGCCCAGCACGGTGAGGGGGCCCTTCACGTCATGAGAGAACTGCGTGGCTTGCACCCCACTGGCCAAGAAAGCTGCGGACCGTCGGATGACCTGGCGTTCGCGTTCGCTGACGGCGAGCTGGCGGGTGAGGGCGATGCTTCGTTCCTGGTTCTCGGCGAGAAGACGCATCTGCCTGCCCACGGACATCAAAAAGATGGCGCTGATGGTGACGATAGAGACGTACAACGAAGCTGTGATGATGACCTGGGCGGGGGCACCTTCGTATCGGCTTGCGAATCCACCACTCCACAGCGGGTCCGCCATGGCAATCCAGACAAGACCGGCAATCCCTCCGCCGACGGTGGTGGCCAACAGGGAGCGTGAGTCCTGAAAAAAGCGCAAATCGTTCGCAAAGAGGCCGGCGAATGCGAGCCCAATCACAATGCTCCACCAGGGTGTGAGCACCCAGGTCGCGGCCATGAGCCACACAAGCTGCAATGTGCCGGCGATCCACAGGGAAATGGGTAGCGGTGGCCGGCTGAGCCCCACCATGTCTCGACGCGCGACGAGCAGAGACAGCCACCAAATGCCGACGGCCGTCCAGAGCCAAACGAGCCCCGCGGCGCCCCCTGTGGACAGCTCACCGGTGAGTGCCCAAGTTAGGGCATGTCCGGGCAGTAGGCCGATCAAAGGCGTGGCGAGTCCGAGGAAGAAATCCTGCGGATTCTCGAAAGAGGCGCGGGCCTCGTCGAACAAGACCCCACTGTTCTCAGCGGACACCAGTTCCTAGGGAATTACGAGCGGAGACACGACATTGTGCTCTTTCTTCGCTTCAGACAGACCCTGCGCCATGCGGCTGGCTTCCTTGCCGAACAGAATCTCGACGACTTTTTCGCCCTCGGGCGTCAACTCGTGACTCTTGCCGTCGTCCTTGAACATCTTGCGCGTGGCCTCGCTCAACGCGTCGAACATCGCATCGGTCGTATCAATCTTGGGCATGTTGCCTCCGTTGGGGTGCTCTCGAACGCCGAAATCCTAGCATGACTGGTGGTCGATGACGGGGGGTGTCAGTACCTTGGGGAGCCCAGTCATTGCGTCGCAATGATCGGTTGGCGTTGCACCAGTTCGGGGCGGGAGGCGGATCAGGACATGCCAGAGGGCATCAGTGTGGCCATGGCCAACGCCTCGCCTCGCCGAAATGGCACAATGTCCGGCCACAATTCGCGGCACCGTTCCATCGCATTGGCCAGTTGGCTCGGGCGGGCTCGCCGTTCCTTTACCCGCTGCGCCAGCTCCCACGTCAGGCCCCATGCTCGTGCCCAGGTGTCGAATTCTTGCTGCTCGTGGGCGGTGGTCGCCGAGTCCAGCCACATGGGCAATCCCAGCAACAGGGCCTGTTCGCCCGAAGCCAGCGCGATCTGTCCCTCCTCATCGTCCCGTCCCTGTCCCACCACCATGCGGCTGCCGATGGCTGTCATCTTGGACAGGGTCAGTGCGATTCGGTCTCCTCCAATTTTGGCCACACACGCGGCACAGGCCAGGGTCGACGCGATCGGCAGGGCCGGCCTGGCTCCGGCTGGAATCTGGCTCAACAGCTGCACATGGGGGCGTTCGCGCTCGACATCGTCGTCCCAGTCCGCGACGTCGTCGGCAAGCTCGATGGCCAGCTGAAGGTGATCGAAGGCGTCGCCGATGGTGTGCTGCTCGGTCGAGTCGAAGCCTCGGGCCTCGGCGATCAGCTCGACAAAGGCGCGGTGGGGAAGGGCATCGTCGGCGTCGAGATTCATTTGGGCCGCCTTGGCCACCAATCCCATCCACTGCGCGACGAGAGGATCGGTGCCCTTGGGAAGGCTTGTGTTGATGCGTTCTGCCAGTGGTGGCCAGTCTCGTCGGAGGGTACTCATGGGGCTGCCCTATCCTGCTGACACGCCCTGTCAGTGCGACCGGTTAGGCGCGTGGACCGATGTCCGAGCCCACTCACATCACCGTCCGCGGCGCCGAGGTCCACAACCTCAAGAACGTTGACGTCACCGTGCCCCGCGACAGCTTGGTCGTGTTCACCGGCGTGTCTGGCTCGGGCAAGTCCTCGCTCGCCTTCGACACGATCTACAAAGAGGGCCAGCGCCGGTTCATGGAGTCGCTGTCGGCCTATGCGCGGCAGTTCCTGGGGCAGATGGATCGGCCCAAGGTGCAGAGCGTC
>CAYYHT010000261.1:0-9514 GCA_964471355.1 uncultured Enterobacteriaceae bacterium | reverse complement strand
GCCAAGACCGGTACCGGTGGGCATCTGCCGGGGCACAAGGTGACGGCCAAGATCCCAGCGGTTCGCGGACTGAACGTGGGCGAGGCGGCCATCAGTCCTCCTCGCTTCCCCGACCTCGAGACCGTCGCCGACTTCAAGCGGGTCGCCGACCAGGTCCGCGAGGCCAGCGGCGGCATCCCCATCGGCTTCAAGCTCTCGGCCCAGCACATCGAGGACGACATCGACTTCGCGCTTGCAGCCAGCGCCGACTACATCATCCTGGACGGCCGTGGAGGCGCCACCGGAGCCGCTCCCGAGATCTTCAAGCGCAACATCTCGGTCCCAACCATGGCCGCGCTTGCACGGGCTCGACGCCACCTCGACAAGCTGGGTGCAGACGACATCACGCTCATCATCACCGGCGGACTGCGCACCGAGAGCGACTTCGTCAAAGCGCTGGCCCTGGGCGCCGATGGCGTGGCGGTCAGCAATGCGGCCCTGCAGGCCATCGGGTGCTTGGGCATGCGCGCGTGCCACACCAACAACTGCCCGGTCGGCATCGCGACGCAGCAAGAACACCTGCGCCAGCGGCTGGTCATCGGGTCATCGGCGCGGCGGCTGGCCAACTGGTTCGAGGCCACCACCCACCTCATGCAGGTGCTGGCACGGGCCTGCGGCCACGACGATCTCAACGGCTTCGAGCACCGCGACCTGACCACCTACCACCGCGATCTCGCCTACCTCACGGGCGTGTCCTACGGTGGCGTCGTTCCGCTCTAGTCGGCGGTCGGCGCGAACTCTTTCTGCATCTGACCCATCAGGTGCAGCACCGCCTTTCGCGTGCTGCTGTTCACAAAGTACTGCGGCACCATCAGGTTCGAGATGACGGCGATCTCATAGGTCAGCAGGCTGCCCTCTCCCTCCGCCGCGACGGTCCAACGGGTGCGGTAGGCCGAGAAGTTGTCGGACGAGACCAGCGTCGCCTCGACCCCATCGACCAGCATGCAGCGCTTGGCGACATAGGCCTGTGGCCCAAGGGCGCTCGGTGCTGTCCACTCGCCGACGATGCAATCCCCCTCGCGACTGCGCACCACCACCTCGGTGCCTTCCCCATCGACGACGGTGATCCAGACCGGGTCGGCCAGCTTCTGCAGCAGGGCATCTGGGGCGACCTGAAGCGACACCTGACCCAGGATTGCGCCCGAATCGAGGACCTTGGCCGAGGGCTCGGCAGCAAGGGCGGTGAGGGTCAGCAGCAACAGCATCGCGGGCATCGTAGTGCGAGAACCCCGCCACCGCGACCACGCTTCCTGGCCAGAGTTGGGAGTGAACGTGTAGGGTCCGGGGTCGAGATGTTCGGTCCACTCGGAGACTCCATGATCGCCCTGCTGCTCTCGCTCTTTGCCCTCACCGCCACCGCCGCCGAAATCGAGGTGTCGGGAATCCTGCCGGTCCACATCGTCAAGGTCGATGGAAAGCGCGTCATGCCCGCTCCAGGCACGGCCACCATCACCAAGCGGCGCCTGCAGGGCGGCACCTACACGGTCACCGTCGAGAGCGCGATCGGCAAAGAACTGGCCAGCTACCAAGTCACCGTCGAACCCGACCGCGGCGTGCGGCTGAAGTACTCCAAAAAAGCCCTGTCGCTGTACACCAAGTACATCGTCGACCCGCCCAAAGAAGGCGGCGTGCTGGGCAAGACAAACGAGGTCGATCCCGACGCCATCACGGTCACCAAGAAGGGCGGCACCAGCCTGTACGCGTGGCTGGACGGCAAGCCCCAGGGCAAGGTCAAGGGCAAGGGACTGACGCTCGCTGTCGACTCGGGCTCGCACGAGGTCTGGGTCGCCCGGGACGAGGAAGGCATCTGGACCTTCTGCTACGGACTGGCCGACAAAGGCTCCACCGTGGCGTTGAGCAACAAGGGCTGCGAGGGACTCGCCGACGGGTCGTCCGATAGCAGCTTTGCGAAGGGGGCCGTGGCCTCGTACAAACAGGCTGCAGGCGTCGGCGGCTACGTCAGCATCGATGGAGGCCGGGCGTTTCGAGCCGGTGCCGGAAAGCGCGAGCTGAACCTGTCGCCCGGACCCCACACCTTTGTGCTCTCGGCCGAACCCGCTGCGACCAACATCTACGCCCAGCACACCTTCGATCTGGCAGGCGACGAGACGGTGAACAGCCTGACCTGCAGCACCGCCGGCTGCCTGGGCTTCAAAGAGCCCGCCACACCGTTCACGGTCGTCAGCGTCGAGCCGCCGACCAGTGATGCAGGCAGCTCCGGTGGCGATTCAGCGGGGTCCGGCGGAGACTACTGCTGTGTGAACGACGCCTATTACGAGTGCCCGAATGCGAAAGAGGCCTACGACTGCACCGGCGAGTTCATGGCGTGCATGCTGGACTGCGACATCACCGATCCCAGCTGCATCGAGACCTGCGACCGGGACCATCCGATCGACCCGTCCGGATGCGACCGCGCCCCGAGCCGCGATGGCGAGTGTGGCTGACCGCGTTGCAGAGCAGCTGTAGACGCCCGTGGGACGAACACACCAGCATTTGGAACGCACGGGCCACGACTTTGGCGCGCCAACAGGTCGGGGTTCTGTAGCATCAATGCATGAGTTCAAGCGCCCCCTGGCCAGCCGCCTATATGGCCGCTGCATGCACACTTAGCCTGCTTCCAACTGCGGCAGCGGCGCTCACCTGCGGCGACGTGCTGACCGCCGACACCACCCTCGTCGAGGACCTGGTCTGTCCCGCTTCGTTCTCGGGTCCTGTCCTGACGCTGCAAGCGGACAACATCACCCTTGATGGCGCCGGTTTCTCGATCTCCGCGAGCAGTACACCAGGCACGCATACGACCCGGCTCATCACCGGCACCGGGCTGACCGGCGTCACCATCGAGAACCTGACCATCGACTGGCCCCATGCCGCCAGTGATCACCATGGAGGTGTGCGAGGGCTGCTGGAGCGGCGTGCTCGATCTCGGCATCTGCGACGACATCGACACGTGCCCTCTCGATGACCCGGACGACACCGATGGGGACGGCATCTGCGACAGCGACGACCTGTGCTTCGGAGACAACACAACCGGCGACGCGGACAGCGACGACCTCTGCGATGGCGAGGACGTCTGTCGCGGAGACAACAGCACCGGAGACACCGACTTCGACGACGACATCTGCAACGACATCGACCTGTGCACCGGCACCGACAGCACTGGCGATAGCGACTCCGATCGCGCTGTGCGCGGACGTCGACCCGTGTGCAGACGATCCGATCAACGACCCAGATGCGGACGGGCTGTGTGGACCCGACGAGGCGCTGCTGGGTACCGACCCCTACGACGCCGATACCGACGGGGACGGCGTAGACGACGATGTCGACACCTGCCCGGTGGACTCTGCAGACGACAGCGACGGCGATGGCGTGTGCAACTCCGTCGACCCTTGTCCGCTCGATGCCAGCGACGACTCCGACGGCGACTCGGTGTGCGACTCGGCCGATGTATGCCTGGGAATGGACTCAACCGGCGACGACGATGGGGACGGCATCTGCGAGAACCTCGACATCTGCCCGATTGGCCCTGACCAGGTGGACTCGGACGGTGATGGCGTGCCCGATGCGTGTGACACCTGTCCTCGGGACGATCCCGATGACAGCGACGGCGACGGGGTCTGCGACTCGGATGTGGTGGCGGTGCCCCCGGTGGACGGGTGCACGTACTCAACTGCCGGACCGGTTCCCGCACCGAGTGGTTTGTGGATGGCCGTCGTCTTGTTGCTGATGAGCAGGCGCTCTAGGCGACCTTGACGACCGGAGCCACCCCTGTGCGCCTGAGCCAGAACAGTCGGGCGACGAGCAACATCGCGACCGTCGCCAGGGATATGCCCAGCCCCGTCCAGATGCCGAGGGGTCCCCATCCCCGCTCGAACGCGAGCCAGTAGCCAATCGGCAGGCCGACGACACAGAACCCGACCAAGTCCACCAGGGTGGGGGTCGTCAGATCGCCGGCGCCGCGAGGCACCCCCATGCTGGTCGTCTGGATGCCATCGAAGACCTGAAACGCGGCGGCTGCAGGCATGATCACCAACGCCGCGGCAATGACCGCTGGATCGGAGGTGTACACCCCAAGCAGCGCGGCCGGCATGGTGGCGAACAACACCGTAGACACCGACATCACCGCGATCGACATCGCAATCGAGACCTTCGCGGTCGGCCACCAGTCGTGTCCCGCGCCGATCAAGTTGTCGACGCGGGTTGTCGCGGCGGCAGCCACTCCAAACGGAAGCATGAACGACACCGAGGCCAGGTTCATCGCCATGATGTGCGCGTCGATCTGAACCATGCCCAGCCAGCCCATCATCAAGCCCGCGATGATGAACCCCCACACCTCGACCACCGATTGCAGGCCAGCCGGCACCGCCAGCGACACCAGCTTGACCACCGGCTCTGTCTTCATGACGCCGGTCCATCCGGGCCAAGCTGCGCTCAAGGTGTCCCAGGTGAGCCCCACCAGGACGGCGAGCATGAACATCCAGGACAGCGATGTGGCCAGGCCGATGCCCATGATGCCAAGCCCCAGCTTCCACACAAACAGGGCATTGAGGGCGAGGTTGACCCCCGTGGCTGCCATCACAGCAACCATTGCCGGCTTCATGATGCGCATCGCCTGCAGGAACTGGCGGTTCACGGTGAACAGCACCGCGAACGGCAGCCCCCACATGGCGCCGAACGCGTAGGACGCAGCGCCGTCGAGCAGAGGGGGCGGCTGCCCGAGCAACAGCAAGCCCTCGGCGGTGAACAGGTGGGCAGCCATCAGTGGAATCGACACGCACAGGCCCAGCACCCAGGCACGCAGCAAGGTACGACCGGGCTCAAGACTGTCCGACGCGCCAAAGGACTGCGCGACGATGGGATCGACGCCTCGGGCGGCTCCGAGACCGAACACAGTGATGCCAAACACCCACATGTTGCCGATGCCGAGGGATGCCAGCGCCTCGATGCCCAGACTGCTGGCCACGATCAGGTCGACAGTGCTCATCAGGGTAAAGCCGACCATGCCCAGCGACACGGGCCAGGCCAGCGTGAAGATGCGCCTGGCTTCGCTCGTCGGCGATTCGTAGGGTGCGACCTCGCTCATTTGCGCCCTCTATCCAGTACGGCTCACTCGTCGCGCTCCAAGATGTTCAGCTCGACCCGCCGATTCGCCTCGCGGGCAGCCGCATCCTCCCCTTCTTGCAGCGGCTTGGTCTCGCCATAGCCGACCGCCTTGAGGCGCTTGGCATCGACCCCGCGGTCGACCAGCAGCCGCACCACCTCGTCGACCCGCTTCTGCGACAGCTCGAGGTTGAAGTCGTCTTTGCCCTCGTCGTCGGTGTGCCCGCCCACCTCGAGCAGGCGAATGTTGGAGTGAGCCAGCAAGGTATTGGCCACCTCGTCAAGCAAGCCGAACGAGTCCGCGTGGACCTCAAAGCTGCCGCTGTCGAATAGGATCTTGGTGTTGATCTCGATGCGTTCCTCGGCCACCTGAACCTGGGCCGACCGCATCTCGACGGCGATCTTCAGCTCCTCGTCTGCCACGATTGTGACGTCCTTTCGCTGGGACGCGAGTCCAGGTGCTGTGATGACGAGGGTCCAGTTGCCCTGCTCGAGCACTCCAGGCCCCTCCTCGTCGAGGGTGACTTCTCGGTCTCCGGCCCGGGCGTGCACAACGACCTCGACCGGCTTGCCGTCCGGATCGGTGGCGCTCACGGTCACCGTGCCGGTCATGAGCATCAGCTTCACGGTCATCTCGCCATCGGCCTCCGAGACGAGCTCGGTGCTGACCGTGTTGCCGTGCGCATCGAGCACGGTCAACACGATCGGCTCGGCGGGCAGGGGCTCGGCAGGCACCTCGACGATGACGGGCTCGGGGGCCTGGCGCGGGAAAGCGAGCTCGACCCCAACAAACGCTTCGACGGTGGTGCTGGGAGAGGTCGCCAGGCCCAGCCGAGGTCCGAGCACTGCCCGCAGATCGGCGCGCACGGCAAAGCCATCTCCCAGGTCCTTGACGACCCCGGGTCCGACGTGCGCAGCCCAGTCCACATCGGCACCCAGCGAGTCGGCGGCAGACATGATCGACCGGTTTCCGGCGCCGACGACGAGGAGTGGAGTCAACCCTTCGCCGAGCAGGTCCTTTGGGCGAACGATGAGCTGCAGGCGCAGCGCTGTGAGCGAGGCGGAGGAAGCGTCTTTCACCGAGGCCCCGCCGGACCACGCAGCACCCTCGAGACCAAGTGCCGGAACCGGGTGGATGCCCAATCGAACGCCGCCCGCAAGCCCTGCGCCCAGGGTCTTGTGCTCGCTATAGCCCGCCCAATAGAGCTCGTGTTCGGGGCCGTTCAGCACCGCTCCGCCGAAGATTCCCGCTGTGTAGGTTGGCCCCGCCAACGCGAGTGAACTGAGTACGAGTGCCAGCATCGACAGCCTCCGAATCGCTCTTGCAAGCTTATGAAAGCTGGACGCGGGTCTCGTTCCGGTTTGTAGTGGGTCCGTCCCAACTACAGGGACGAACGTCCCAGAGACGCAAGTTACACAGGTGCAACCCCGTCTTTTCAGGTCTGGGCACTGTGGGGACTGTTCAGACCTCGGCGATCCAGTCCATGGCAAGGGGCTGGTCGGACTCTTTTCGCGAGCTGTGCGTCCGCCGCGTCACGACCCCCTGGTGACGGGCCTCTTTGGGGGACATGCCGAAGCGCACGCGGAAGTGCCGGCCGAAGCGGGAGCCCGTCGAAAAATGCAACAGGTGGGCGATTTCGCTGATGTTCAGCTGTTGAAGTGGCTGCACCAACAGGCGGTGGCCGTGGTCCAACCGCTGCGCTCGAATGTAGCGCAACACCCCGCCTTCTTCAGCGAACAGCCGGTACAGAGCCGAGCGCGAGAGGTGGAAGCGCTTCTGAAGACACGCCATTTCTCATCGACCTCATCTGTGTGCCAGAGCTCGCGAGTGATCAGGGCGAGTGCGACCGACACGAAGGGGACTTCGCGTTGCCAACGCAGTCCAAAATTACATCTATCTCGGGTACTGCACCGATCTCGACGGCGACGGCGCCATGGCCATTGACGACTGCAATGACTACGACGGCACCGTGCATCCTGGCGTGGTCGAGCTGTGCGACGGCATCGACAATGACTGCAACGGTGCCGCCGATGCGCCCTCGCCATTCGGGGGGGCCAGCAGCCCAGACTATGAGCTGACCCACAGCCCTGACGTGGGCGGACCGGTCTTTGGGCCCATCGCAATGGTGGCTCCGACAGTCATCAACATGGGCGACGACCATGTGCAGCTCGGCGTGGCCCTGGGATTCCAGTTCGAGTTCTATGGCGTGACCTGGCTCGAGCTGCAGATCAGCTCGAACGGCTTTGTGCGATTTGAAGACAGATTGGTCAACCCCGGCTGCTGCGAAGGCCTGCCGATCCCCGTCGATGACGACCTCGACAACATCATCGCGATGTGGTGGCAGGACCTCAACGCGGTCATCCCCACCACGGCCGAGATCGACACCGCTCTGCGTTTTACCTATGCGGCACCAGAGCGAGACATCGATGGCGACGGCTACCGAGCTTGCAACGACTGCGACGACGAGAATCCCGATGTGCGGCCCAATCAGCTCGACCTGTGCGATGGCGTCGACAGCGACTGCGACGGGAGCGTCGACGAGGAGGGCTCGGACTTCAACAGGGACGGCGTCTGCGACCTGTTCGACACCTGTCCCTTCGTTGCGGATGGCACGGAGCTGGACACGGACGGCGACGGCCTTGGCGATGCGTGCGACGTCTGTCCGCTGGACGATCCCGACGACAGCGACGGCGACGGGTCTTGCGACACCGATGACCTCTGCGACGGCGACGATGCCAGCGGCGACGCGGACGCCGACGGAGTCTGTGACGACACCGACCCCTGCTTTGGCGATCAGAGCAGCCCCGACGTCGATGGCGACGGCGCGTGCACTCTGGCGACTGACGGCAGGGTGTACGACTGTGATGACACCGCAGCGACCGTCTACCCCGGTGCTCCCGAGCTCTGCGATGGACTCGACAACGCCTGTGCGGGGGCAACACCGGACGAAGATGCAGATGTCGACGAAGACGGACACAGCATCTGCGCCGGCGACTGCGACGACACCGAAGCGGGTACCTACCCGGCAGCCGTCGAGCTGTGCGACGACATCGACAGCGACTGTGATGGCACCCTGAACAACGGCGCTGTGGACACCGACGGAGATGGTGTCTGCGATGAGCTCGACCCATGCCCCAACGGCGATGCAGACGACGATGGGGTCTGTGACGACGTCGATGCCTGCGCAGGCTTCGACGACGGCGACGACAGCGACCACGACGGCGTCGCCTTTGGCTGCGACTGCAACGACCTGGACGCCACGATGTTCGACGGAGCGCCGGAGCTGTGCGATGGCCTCGACAACGACTGCGACGGCAGCTTGCCCGACGACGAGACCGACGCCGATGGCGACCGTGTCCTGGTCTGCGAAGGGGACTGCGATGATGCAGACAACGGCAACAGCCCGCTGCTGCCCGAGTTCTGCCACGACGGCCTCGACAACAACTGCGACGACCAGATCGACGAAGACTGCGCCGAGTTGACCGCGGAAGGATTGCTCGATGACCAGGGCGGCTGCTACTGCTCCAGCACCGGTTCTGCGGGGTTCGGCTGGCTTGGCCTGGTCGGGCTGATGGCGTTGCGGCGTCGCCGGACTCCACTCAACCTGGGGTGAGCCTCACTGCTGCGACATCACCGATCCCAGCCGCATCGAGACCTGCGACCGGGACCATCGATCGACCCCTCTGGGTGCGACCGCGCCCCGAGCCGCGATGGCGAGTGTGGCTGACCGTGTTGCAGAGGGAGAGGGAAGGGTTAAACGCCCGACGTCCGGGGTGTAGCGCAGTCTGGTAGCGCACCTGCTTCGGGAGCAGGGGGCCGGAGGTTCGAATCCTCTCACCCCGACCATCGGTATGTAAGGCGCGAAGCGGTTTATTCTGCTTCGCGCCTTCTTCGTTTCCCGGCGAGTGAGCGCCTATGCCCACGTTGCTATGCCCACTGAGGTGCCTCGCGACGGCGGTGGCCATCGATGTGGTTCGGGCAAGGTTGGCGTGGAGGTAGAGCTGAGTCGTACCAAGGTCCCGATGACCCGCGGCGGCCATTGCGGCGGCGGCGTCACCCGTGCCGTAAGCTCCCCAGGACTCATGGATGTGGCGGAGGTCACGCAGAGTGATGGTCAGGTGGTAGCCGATGCGCTTGCACGCCCGCTTGAACTCCTTGTGGTGGCGTCCTGGGAGGATGGGAGTCTTCGGGTCGAGGCCGGCTGACCGGCGGGTGACGATTTCGAGAGCTCGCGCAGTCAGGCCGACGACTCGCTCGCGGCGATTCTTGGCCGCCCAGGAGGGGACGCGGAGTAGGGCGGGCACGCCGAGGTTCGGCGGCGCTGCCTCGACCCAGCCAGGCGCGAGCTGGCGCAGCTCACCCGCTCGCACACCGGTC
>CAYYHT010000260.1:0-9522 GCA_964471355.1 uncultured Enterobacteriaceae bacterium | reverse complement strand
AACCTACCCGATCAGACACCCCACTCGCCACGTGCCTTGCGTCACGCTTGTCACCGTTCGTGTCAGCTTACGCTGCCAGGACCAGGAAGAAGAAGCTGAAGACGGCCGCCCATCCAAGCACCGGAGTGACCAGCACGGCCCCCACCACCAACGGCCAGCGGCGGCCACGCCGAACCGTCTGGAAGGTGTAGGGGAACCACAGCAGCCCAAACTGGAGGGCTCCAGCAAGCCCCGCAACACCGGTCATCAAGACCAACAACTCGGGGCCGCCAAATACCATCGAGGCGGTCAGTCCCATTGCCTGGGCCATCAACGCGCCAGATCCCCCGGTGACCGCTCCCCACACAAAGCCCAACGGGAAGCCCAGCAGCAACAGAACTCGAATGAGCTGCCAGTGATGCGCGTCGTCGATGAAGGCAATGACGGCGCCGCCAAGACAAGGGATTTCGACATGAGTTCGCTCCAGGGACCCAGAATCTGACCGGCACCACGCGAACGGGTTTGTGCAGATTTGTCGCAAGCCAGCGAGCAGCAAGCCCTTGTGCCATTCTGCGACCGGAGGATGAGTGATGCGCCTGCTGACGGCCGCAATGGCGATGGGTCTGTTCACTGCCTGTACGGGCGGTGACACGGGGATCACCGAGCTGCATCCGAGCATCGCCCTGTCCCACGACATCATGGACTACGGCGAGCAGCCGGTCTTCACGCCAGCCTACATGGACCTGTTCATCACCAATGGCGGCCGAGCCGTCTCAGACGTGACCATCGAAATCTCCGGCGACGGCTTCACCACCGACGTGCTCGAGATGCCCGTCGCGGCCTCGGATTCCTGGGCCGTGCCCATCGCATTCAAGCCCACAACCTTCATCGACTACGACGCAACCCTGACCGTGTTCAGCGACGATCCCGACAACCCGGAGCTGACGGTTCAGCTGCTGGGAATGGGCGTGCCCGCGCCAGTGCCGGACATCGCGGTCGATCCCAACGTGCTCGACTTCGGCTCGGTTCCCCCTTCGGCCCCCGTCCTGTTGTTCGTGAACGTCGCCAACGAGGGCACAGCCCCGCTGAACCTGGGCTCCCTGACCCAAGAGGGCTCCGGCCAGTTCGTCATGGCCAGCGACCCGTCGTTCGGCGTGGTGGCGCCCGACACGTCCATCCCCATCGTCATCACCTACAACCCCATCCTCACCGACGGCGACAGCGGCAAGCTGTTCATTCCATCGGACGATCCCGACGAGCCGATCATCGAGGTGTTGCTGCTCGGCAACGGCGGAGGCGACTTCGAGTACCCCGTCGCGAACATCGACTGTCCAGGGACCGCTCAACCCCCCCAGTTCGTGAGCCTCGATGGCAGCGCATCGAGCGACCCTGGTGGCCTGAGCCTGGACTACGCATGGACCATCAGCCGCATGCCGCCGGGCTCATCGACCTCCCTGTCCACCCTGGTGGGCGACAGCACCAACTTCTTTGCCGACGTGGCGGGAGAGTTCGAGGTTCAGCTGGTGGTCAAGAACAGCCTGGGCGTCTCATCGACCCCCGCAAAGTGCCTGATTGATGCCGTGCCCGAAGACGAGCTGCACATCGAGCTGACCTGGGACACCACCAAGGCGGACCTCGACCTGCACTTGAGCCTCGAGGACACCGAGTTCTTCCAAAAGCCCGGCGACTGCAACTTCTGCAACCCCAATCCCAACTGGAACGGCGGCGGCTCGGACAATGACTGCCGCCTCGACATCGACGACCGCACCGGAAAAGGCCCCGAGAACATCAACGTACAGTTCCCGGACAACGGCAGCTATGACGTGGTGGTGCACTACTTCGATGACCACGGCGATGACGAGGTCGAGGCCACCGTGCGCGTCTATACCTACGGGGTGTTGAGCCAAGAGGTCAGCAAGATCATGATTCGCAACGAGGTGTGGCAGGTCGGCCAGGCCAACATGCCCTCGGGCAGCTTTGGCATCTCTGCGGCGCCGCTCACAGAGGCCATCGACAGGACCTGTTGGTAGCGCTCACCACCCGATCTGGGCGGTGGCATAGGGCTTGGCATCGACGCCCTCGCCCAGCGGCACGATGGCCGCACACACGCCGTAGCTAGCGCCAAGCCGGAAGCTGCGAATGTACATGCTGGCGGTCTGGCCGGCGAACATGGGCTTGCGGAAGCACACCTCAAAACTGCGAACGAGCATTCCGTGGTCGACGCCATGGCTGACCAGGCGACGCAGGCCCGCCTCGGCCATCAGCTCTGGATAGACCAAGCTGTTCACGTGCTGGTTCAGATCGCTGTGGTCTGTGCTCATCAGGACGTCGATGGCGTCGCAGACGAACGCGTCATCGAGGGCCTCGGCCCCTGCAGGCAGCTCGAGAAGATGAGCTGGCCCCGGCTGGGCTGCGCGCTCATCGGGAAGACCCACCACAGGAAGCTCGGTCACCTTGCGCTGTCCGGCCGGAGCCCGCACGCGGGTGAAGACGTCCTCGCCATAGACCCGGCCGAGCACCTCGCCGTCGGTCTTCAGCTCGGCCCACAGATCCATGACGATGCGGTCGACGTCGCCATCTCGCTTGGTATGCGCAAGCCGGTAGCCGCCGTGAGCCAGCACAGGTCTTGAAGGATGTCCGGTGGCTTGGGTGCACTCGACCTTCAAGCGGACAAGCAGGGGCACGATGCCCTGCTCCACAAAGGCACGCGCATCGGCGCGTCCCACCAGAAGCTTGCGCCACACCACCGCTCCCAATGCATGGGCGGGGATCCAGGCCCGCATTCGACCATCTTGGGCAAAGTCCTCGTAGCGAGGAACGAGCGGTGCCTCGGCTTGAGCTGGCAGATCTTCGGGCATGGAGGGGAAGCGCATCGACGCCGGCTAACAGCTGCATGTTTCGGCATGGGCACCAAACCGGGCTATGTGGCCGCCACACTTGGAGAGAACGTTGAGGACAGACGCAGGAGTCATGGGCCAAGCCTTCAGCCACGAGCGAGCGATCGCCGACGAGCTGGCGCAAGATCGACTCCTCGGCGGCACCCTGTCTCCCGCTCCAACTCGCTCCCAGCAGTTCGAGGCCGAGCTCGGCATCAGTCCGGCGCTGGCCACAGCCAGCATGGCATTCGCCACGACCTACACCGTCGCTGTGTTCTCGGCGGGCTTTGTCATCGGCACAATGCTGCTGCCCTAGTCGGCGGCGCGCACAACGCAGGCCGATCCCGTCGCGACGGAACTCGGCCCACCGACAAGGTCCAGCCTGGCTGGACCCGGCGCCGACTTATTGGACGGTGCCCTTGACGGCTTTGGGATCGCCTGCAGTCACGCGGAACTCGGCACGGCGGTTGACTGACCATGCAGTCTCGCCTTGTCCACGCTCGATCGGGCGCTCTTCGCCGTAGCTGACGATGCTGATCTGGCCGGGGCTGACGCCCATGCCCGTCAACTTGCTCTTGATGGCCTGGGCACGCTTTTCGCCAAGCGCCAGGTTGTACTCGGTCGTGCCGCGATTGTCAGCGTGGCCCTGGACCTCGACGCGGATGCCGCCGTTGGCCTGGAGGATGGCGGCGTTCTCGCTCAATGCGGAGTTGCTGCTGCCCGTCATCGAAGTGCTGTCGTACTGGAACTGCACGCGGCTGAAGTTCTTGACCACGACCTGGACCGGAGCCACAAAGCATGCGGGCATCTTGGCGCAGTCGGGATCGTCACAGTCGGTGGCGCCGTCGCCGTCGTTGTCGGTGCCGTCGTCGCACTGCTTCTCTTTGCAGGCGCTGTTGCCCTTGCAGTCAGAGTCTGCGCAGTCCGTCGTGCCGTCCTCGTCCTCGTCGATGCCGTCATCGCACACGGTCTCGGCCAGTGGCTTGCGGCAGTCGGGGTACGACGCGCAGTCGGGGTCCTTGCAGTCGACCAGCCCGTCGTCATCGTTGTCCGCGCCGTCGTTGCAGATCCGCTCCGGTTCGGGTGGCGGCTTCTTGCATGCCCCTGTGAAGAGGATCAGAAGGGGGAGGAACTTGAGCATCTTCAGCAAAGGAGGCCGTCCGCGCGGGGGGTTCGAAGCGCATACACGCTATCTGCAGGGATCGGTCAAGGCAAGACACCCCATGCTGCACCATGCCGAATCGGCCACCGCGGGTTAGTGCCGCGGGTCGCCCTTCCCTGTGTGGAACGGGATCGACGGGAGAGCGCGTGCGCTTCAACAACGTCTGTATCGAATCTGTCGGGTGGGTACTCCCCCAGAACGTCGTCACGAGCAACGAACTCGAAGACGCGTTCAGCGAGACATTGGCTCGCTTGGGACTGCCCAAGGGTCAGCTCGAAAAGCTGTCCGGAGTCAAAGAACGCCGTTTCTGGGACCCTGGGACCCAACCCAGTACAGTCGCGGCCATGGCTGGCAACGTGGCCCTAGAGCAGGCGGGGCTCGACAAGTCCCAGATTGGCGTGGTCATCAACACCAGCGTCAGCCGCGACTACCTCGAGCCGTCCACCGCCGCCCTGGTCATGGGCCGCATGGGCATGCCCCACCACACCATGGGCTTCGACATCGCCAACGCCTGCCTCGGCTTCCTCAATGGAATCTGGATGGCCGCGAACATGATCGAGCTCGGCCAGGTCGACTACGCACTCATCGTCGACGGCGAGACCGCCCGCGACGCGGCAACCGCCACAGTCGAACGGCTGCGCTCCCCCGCCGCCAACAGCGACACCTTTCGGGACCACTTCGCCACGCTGACGCTGGGCTCCGGAGCCGTCGCCGCCGTCATCAGCCGGGCCGACCTGTCGCGCACAGGGCACCGGGTCAAGGGCATCGTCACCCGCTCCGCCCCCGAGCACAGCACCCTGTGTCTGGGCAACCAGACCGAGATGCGCAGCGACCCGCACGGACTGCTGGTCCACGGCACCGGACTGGCCATCGAAGCCTGGCCGCAGGCTCGCGAAGAGTTCGGCTGGGGCGACGACACGGTCGACGAATTCGTCTGCCACCAAGTCAGCCTGGCGCACTTCACCACCACCTTCCAGAAGTTGGGGCTGCCACTCGAAAAGGCGCTTCTGACCTTCCCTTACTTGGGCAATGTGGGGCCGGCCTCGACGCCGCTCACCCTGGCCATGGGGGTCGCGCAAGGTCGCATCAAACAAGGCCAAGAGCTGTGTCTGTTCGGTGTGGGCAGCGGCCTGACCTGCGCCATCATGTCGGTGCAGTGGTAATGGAGTCCGTCAACGCACTCTCTGCCGGCGTCCGCGAGCTCTACCCGTGGAATGGAAAGCACTTCGACACCGGGGACGGCACCAAGCTGCACTACCTCGACGAGGGATCGGGCGACCCGATTCTCATGGTGCACGGCAACCCGACGTGGAGCTTTTATTACCGGAACCTCATCAAAGAGTTCTCGGCGACCCACCGCTGCATCGTGCCCGACCACGTCGGTATGGGCCTGTCGGACAAGCCCGACGGCTACGTCTACAGCATCCGCAACCACATCGCCAACCTCAGCAAATTGGTCGAGGAGCTCGATCTCCGCAACGTCACCTTGGTCGTCCATGACTGGGGTGGCCCGATCGGATTTGGCACGGCACTGAACTCCCCCGAGCGCTTCAAGCGCTTTGTCGTGTTCAACACCAGCGTCTTTCAGGGTCCGATGCCTCCGTCGATCGGCATGTGCCGCATTCCGGGTCTGGGTCCACTCATCATCAACGGGCTGAACGGGTTCATCCGTGTCGGCTTGATTCGCGCCATCGCGGACCGCGAGCGCATGGCTGGGGCTGTTGGCGAGGGCTATCTCGCGCCGTACGACTCTTGGGCCAATCGCGGCGCCCAAAAGGCATTCATCGACGAGATTCCGATGGCCGAGAGTCACCCCAACTGGAAGCTGCTTAGCGAGCTGGACAGTGGCGTCTCGATCTTCAAAGACAAGCCGATGGTGATGATCTGGGGCGAGCAGGACTTCTGCTTCACCCCCTGGTACCGCCAGGGCATGCAGGAGCGCTTCCCCGACGCCGAGGTCCACCCATTCGATGATGCGGCCCACTTTGTGGTCGAAGACGCCCACGAGCGCATCATTCCGCTGGTCCACGACTTCTTTGCCCGCCATCCCATCGACGCCGGGGCTGCCAGCGCATGAGCACCCACAACGTCGGCGCACTCCTGCGCCAGCACGCCCAAGAGCACCCCGACACCCCTGCCCTGGCCATGCCAGTGGGCCGCGAGGCCGATGGGGGCACCAATTGGGAGTGGTGGAACTACGCACAGCTCGACGCGGCGTCAGACGAATATGCGGCCGGCTTTTTGGCGACGGGACTCAAGGCGGGCGACCGCACCCTGATGCTGATGAAGCCGAACCACGAGTTCTATGCGGTGATGTTCGGCCTGCAGAAGATGGGCGCGCTGCCGGTCATGCTCGACCCGGGCATGGGCGTGATGAACCTGCTCAGGTGCATCGGTCAGATTCAGCCCGTCGGCATCGTCGCCATTCCGCCAGTGCACGTGGTGCGCCTGTTCGTGCGGCGTCCCTTCGCCAAGCTGCAGCACGTCTACACCGCCGGCCGGCGTTGGTTCTGGGGAGGCTCGACCCTGCCCCAGGTGCGCGCAGCGGGCGCAGGCCAGACGGTCGAACCCGTGCATGCCGACCCCGACGACGAGGCCGCCATCATCTTCACCTCAGGCAGCACCGGCCCCGCCAAGGGCGTGTCACTGCGACACGGTGCCTTCTCGACCGGCGTGTCCGCCATCCGCGAGATGTACGGCTTGGGCCACGGCACCAAGGTCGTCGAGTGCTTTGCCCCCTTCGCCATCTATGACCTGGCCATGGGCAGCACGGTCATCATCCCCGAGATGGACCTGTCCAAGCCCGCCACCGCCGACCCGGTGCGAGTGGTCGAGGCCATCGACAAGCACCAAGCCGACACCGCTTTCGCCTCGCCAATCGTGTGGATCAACACCGTGCGGCACTGCCAAGAGCAGGGCATCAAGCTGAACTCCCTGCGCCAAGTGTTGGCCGCCGGAGCCCCGATCACCGCCGACATGCACCGCCGATTCCGCACCGTGCTGCGCGAGGGTGCCGAGGTGCACACTCCCTACGGCTGCACCGAGGGCATGCCCGTGGCCACGGTCGCGACCGATCTGATTCTGGCCGAGACCGCCGCCATGACCGCCCAAGGCCTGGGCACGTGCGTCGGCACCCTCGCACCGGGCATGGAAGTGCGCTTTGTGCAGATCACCGACTCGCCGATGCCCGAGTGGAGCGACAGCCTGCTGGTGCCTCGGGGCGAGATCGGCGAGCTGGTGCTCAAGGGCCGCGTGGTGAGCCCCGAGTACAAAGACCGGCCCGACGCCAACAAGATGGCGAAGATTCGCGAGGGCGACCGCGTCCTGCACCGCATGGGTGACCTGGGGTACATCGACGATCAAGGCCGCATCTGGTTCTGTGGCCGCAAGAGCCATCGCCTGCGCACACAGCAGGGCATGGTGCCAGCGGTGCCGGTCGAGGGCGTGTTCAACGAGCACCCCAAGGTCCTGCGTTCAGCGCTCGTGGGCGTCGGCGCACCCGATGGCGAGACTCCGGTGCTGTGCATCGAGCTCGAACAGGGCGAGGACTGGACCGCAGACGACCAACAGGCGCTGCTGGCCCTGGCCGACGGCACAAAGTGGCAAGGCACCGTGCAGCATGTGCTGCGGCACGCGGCGTTCCCAGTCGATCCGCGGCACAACTCCAAGATCAAGCGCGAGCAGCTCAAGGTGTACGCCGCCGTTCAGCTTCCCCACCTCGAGACAGCACTGGCCGCCAAGTGAGGTCAATCGCCGCGGCACTGTGCCTGCTCGTGTCGTGCGGCGGCGAACCCACTGCCCCGTCGCCGCAGCCGGAACCTGTGCCGGATTCGACGCAAACCACAACGCCGCCAGGGCTCGGGACCCCAGACGGGCCGGATGTGGTCCTGCCCGTGCCCACCGTCCCCGATGACCCCGCCCTGATCGCGCTGCCCGATTCCGACGCTCCGAGCGCCCCCACCGAACCCGGCACCCCTGGCACAACGCCAGCGGCAGAACCCGTCCCCGCAGATGCCGACCCGGCAGCACCTCCTGCAGACCCGGCGGTTGTGGCTCCAGCCCCGGTTCAGCCGGTCGAACCTGCCCCGGGCGAGCCCGCGGTCGTGGCTCCCGCCCCGCCGGTCACCCCAGTCCCCACGCCGGTCGTGCCCGCCAACCCGCCTCCCGCACCGGTCTCGGGGCCGACCTGGTCCAAGATCAAAGCGGCCAGCTGGACCAGCTCCGGCGACGTCAGCCACAGCGATGCCGGCAAGGTGCGCATTCGCAAGACGACGGTGGGCGGTGTCGAGTGCTGGGCGGCCTGGGCCAGCAAAGATGTGAGCGTCGCAAAGCTGCTGGACGTGGTCACCGACATCGAAGGCGTCATCAAGTGGTCGAGTGCCGGCGTGACCGTCGCCCAGACCCTCAAGCGCACGTCCAGCCGCGTCATCTACTACCAGTTCCTCGATGTTCCAGGCTGGACCATGTCAGCTGACCGCTTCTGGTTCTTGGATGCCACCATCGAGCCCGGAACGACCCGCGCATCGATGCACTGGCGCCACTTGGTTCGCGGCGGCCCGTACAACAGCAAGTGGAAGTCGGTGACGGCCGCCAACCCCAAGGCCGTCGAACCCCCGGTCAATGTCGGCGGGTGGACCTTTGTGCGCAAGACCGACACCACGCGCATCGACTACTACATCTGCACCGAGCCCGGAGGCTCCATCCCAGCGGCCGTGACGTCCCTGGCCACCAAGCAGACCTTGCCCGACACCCTCGGCGACCTCGTCAAAGAGGCCAAGAAGCGCGGCGGCTGATAGCCCCGGGACCATGAAAGCACTGGTCACTGGCGGAGGCGGCTTCCTTGGCCGTCGAATCGTAGAGCTCCTCCTCGCCCGCGGAGACGAGGTCTCATTCATCGCTCGGGGCAAGTACCCGGCGGTCGAGGCGCTGGGCGCCACGGGCATTCAGGCCGATCTGCGGGACAAGACCGCGGTACGAGCCGCTGTCGAGGGCATGGACGTCGTCTTTCACGTGGCCGCTTTGGCCAAGATCTGGGGTCCCATCGAGGACTTCCGCAGCATCAATGTCGACGCCACACGCAACATCATCGACGCAATGGAAGATGCCGGCGTGCCCAAGCTGGTCTTCACCAGTACCCCCAGCGTCACCGCGAGCGGGGAGCCGGTGCGCAACGGCGGCATGGACGTGCCCTACCCCGAGGTCAACGACAGCCCCTATGGCTCGACCAAGGCCGAGGCCGAGCGCATGGTCACCGCCGCCAACTCAAAGCACATCGCCACGGTCAGTCTGCGGCCCCGCCTGATCTACGGACCGCGCGAGAACAACATGTTCCCGAACTTCATGGCCCGGGCCCGCTCTGGACGCATTCCGCAGGTCGGAGACGGCAGCAACAAGGCCGACGTCACCTACATCGACAACGCCGCGTGGGCCCACCTCGATGCGCTCGACGCCCTGACGGACCACACCGCCGTCTGTGCCGGCAAGGCCTACTTCATCAGCGACGGC